>JALZDD010000391.1 GCA_030862715.1 Actinomycetota bacterium
CCGTCGGCGGCCTGCGCGACGATGTCGGCGACCTCGTGCACGTCCAGACCGCCCGGGGAGCGCTTGAGCAGGTCGGCGACCGAGCCGCCGTCGGCGTACGACATCACGAAGAAGGGGATGCCGGTGCTCGTCTGGCCGATGTCGTAGACACGGACGACATGGGGCGAGTCGACCGAGCGGAGCAGCCGCGCCTCCTGCAAGAAGCGCTTGTGGATCTCCGGGTTCGACACCCAGCCGGGGGAGAGCGCCTTGACCGCGACGTGGGAGTCGAGATCGGGGTCGTAGTAGAGCCACACGGAGGCGAACGCACCTGCGCCGATGTGGCGGACCTGTTGTAGCCGCCCGAGATTGGTCGGGAAGGTCGCGCTCATGGCCGAATCATGCCCTGAACCCGGGCCGGTGGACTGCGGTGACACCTACTTCAGCGGGTTTCGCAAAGAAATCGAGACCTACTTCCCGAACCGCTCCTGATCCCGCTTGACCGCGGCGTACTCCTCCGAGCCGATGTTCTCCCGCAGCTCCTTGGCGGACTCGCGGATGGCGTCGGAGATGATCTCGTGGACCCGCGGGTCGGCCAGGCCCTCGTCGACCAGGCGCAGCACCGTGTCTGCCACGAGACGGACGACATCGTCGTGGAAGGGGAGATACCTCAGCTTCCCGGCCGCCTGGTCCTGACGGATGAGGTCGATGATGAGGTTGTCGATCTCGGCGCGGTTCTCCTCGATCGCGCTGGAGATGTGCCGGGTGTAGTTGCCGGTCTGGATCACCGCGATCACCTCGTCGAGCACCGCGACCGTGATCGGCTTGCGGATCGCGTCGACGATCGATCCGGAGAACCTCCCCACGACGTACGCCGAGACTCGGTCGCCGAAGGCACGGTCGGCGGCGCGCATCAGCCGCAGGAAGATGACGACCACCCGCAGCAGCCGGAAGGCACGGAAGGCCGGGTCCGAGAGCGGGATCATGCCGAGGATCTCGTACCAGTAGAGCGCCAGGAACTTCCAGCCCAGCCCGGACCTGCTCCACCGGAAGCAGAACTCGACGAGGAAGATCCCGCAGATCACGTAGTCGGCGACGATCACCCGGCGTTCCCAGACCGAGGGCACGTCCCAGAAGGTGATCCAGACCAGCAGAACGACCGAGATGATCGCGAGCACCAGCATCAGCCAGTCGACCACCGTGACCGGCGGCGTCCGCACGGCACCCGGCTGGCGGTCGTCATGGCGGCGGTCGACGCCCCGGTCCGTGCCTGTAGTGCTCATGACCCGCACGATAGGAGACGAGCCGACCAATCACGATCACCCACACGCGTCGTTGCCATCGTGTGGCTGCGACGTGAGGTCGGCAGCGTGGTCACTGGGTGCAGGCGACCTTGCCGTCCGGGACCGAGCGAAACGACATCAGCTTGCCCAAGAACGGGGTGTAGGAGAACTGGGGTTCATACCCGACGAACTCGCCATCGACCTTCTCGATGCGACGGATCTGCCCATAACAGCTGCACTCCACGGATATGTCGTCCTTCTCGCTCAAAGTCCGCTCGAATTCGAACCGGGTCAACGAGTGCCCGGCGTCAGCGACCTCGGCGAGCTCGGGGTCATCGGTCTCGATGATCTTGACCAGGTCGCCCTGGTAGTCGCCGATCTGGATGGCCGGGCTGATGAACCAATGGTTCGTCCGGCCGTCCTCGGTCCAGAGGTTGCTGAACATCGTGAACGATGTCTGCGTCTTGAAACCGAGGTAGGGGAGGCTGCCGTTCACGAGGACGAGCAAGGTCACGACCCACAGCACGGGCGATCCGGTGAACAGCGGATCAGAGACAGCTATGGCACGAGGCCCGTCGCGGCGTACCACCGTGAGCATGGACCGAAAATAGACGACGATGAGAACCACGAGGCCGAGGAACCACAAGCCCACCCGGGCATAGGTGAAGGCATCGTCGTTCCCGATGGTCCTGGATGCGAGCGTCACGGCGACCACCAGGGCACTGACCGCCACCGCACCGCTCGCGACGGCTGCGACCAGGTGGCGTCGTAGCCAACGAAGGCTGTTGCCGACCAGGTCGCTGGCTGCGGTGGCGACCTCGGGGCTGAGGAACAGGACATACGTCGCGATGGCGGCGTAGCTGAACGCCTGGATCGCCGCGATCGGGACCACCGCAAGGGAGAGGTGGAACAACAGCCCGATCGGGATGGCGAGGAACCGCGTTCTGCGGAAGGCGAGCAGCAGCCCCAAGCCGATCTCGGTGACCAAGGTGCCGGCCGTGACCGGCGTCGCGAGCCACGCCATGATCGCGCTGTTCTGCTCGGCATGGAGGGCAGTGCCGAGCAGCGTGGCTGCGCAACCCACCATCGGGTCGAAGAAGTCGGTGTTGGCCTTCGCGATCCCCGACCACACGTACATGATGACCACGGCACCGCGGGCCGGACCCGCGAAGGCTTCGTACGTCGCCGAGCGGACGCCGATGTCGGCTCGACCGCGCCGCATCCACGCGATGGCCAACGCGCCGAGCAGGATCAGATTGATGCAGTCCTCGAGCAGATGATGATTGACCTGATAGGGCATGTGTGCCCAGGAGTAGGCCAGGTTGAGCACGACCATCGTCGCGAGCGCCAGAGTGCGGTTGGGAAGGACGATCGCCGCGAGCGTGGCCACCAGAAGCAGACCGAACAGGGCGTCGCGGGGAAAGTACTCATAGGTGAGGAGCTGGATCAGACCCTGTCCTGCCCAGAGCATGGTGACAGGCTGAGCTGGTCAAAGGTCAGCCTTCGGATCCGTACGTCGGCCACGGCGAAGGTGGACCGAGGGCTGAACCTGGTCATGGCGCATTATCATCTGGTTTCTCGCCGGATTATCTGGTTTCTCGCCGACGCGGGCCGGGCGCCGCCCGATGGCCAGGCGAGTGCTGCAGAATGGGACCGTGCCCCTCTATCGCGACGAGGCCATCGTGCTTCGCACCCACAAGCTGGGTGAGGCCGATCGCATCATCACCATGCTCACCCGCCACCACGGACGGGTGCGTGCGGTGGCGAAGGGCGTGCGGCGCACCACCTCGCGGTGGGGGTCGCGGCTGGAGCCGTTCACCCACGTCGACCTGCAGTTCGCCGAGGGGCGCAACCTCGACACGATCACCCAGGCCGAGACGCTCACCCTGTTCCACGCCGGGATCGGGCTGGACTACGACCGCTACACCGCCGGCACCGCGATGCTCGAGACCGCCGACCGGCTGGTCCACGAGGAGGGGGAGCCGGCGCCGCAGCAGTATCTGCTGCTCGTCGGCGGGCTGCGGGTGCTCGCTCAGGGCGACCGGCTTCCCCGCCACGTCCTCGACTCCTACCTGCTCCGCTCGCTGGCCGTCGCCGGCTACGCGCCGAGCTTCGAGGCCTGCGCGCGCTGCGGGCTGGAGGGTCCGCACCGGTGGTTCAACGTGTCCATGGGTGGCGCGCTGTGCACGACCTGCCGGGTGCCGGGCTCAGCGACGCCCTCGCCCGAGACGCTCGGCCACCTCGGTGCGCTGCTCTCAGGTGACTGGGATACCGTCGGCGGCGCCGAGGACCGGACCAGCAGGCAGGCGAGCGGGTTGGTCGCTGCGTACCTCTCCTGGCATCTGGACCGCAACCTGCGCTCGCTCGAATACGTCGAGAGCTGAGAAA
>JALZDD010000393.1 GCA_030862715.1 Actinomycetota bacterium
ACCCCGCCTCGACCGCCGCCAACAAGGGCTACGTGATGAGCCTGATCGGCGACGACGACCTGCACGACGGCGACGTCGCGATCTACCTGTGCGGCCCGCCCCCGATGGTCGAGGCGGTGCGTACGCACGTCTCCGGAGCCGGCATCCAGCCCACCGGGTTCTACTACGAGAAGTTCGCCCTGGCAGTCCCCGCCGAGGCGCCGGCTGAATCCGCTGGTCGGGGCCACTTCGTTCAGACCCCGAGGGCGAGCGAGCGTGTCGAGACCAACACCGTCGCGCCACTGATCGAATCGCCCGAGGCGCGAGGCATCGGCGGCCACGAGATGTTCGTGGTCGGTGACTCTGTTGGTCCGCTCAGCGACTCCGGCAGCCCGACCGACGATGGCGATCGGATTCGCCGGATCGCTGGTCAGCTGGTCGCGCCGGCCGCGCTCGAGGGAGCCAGCGGTGTCGTGCTCGAGGACGACGGCCTGACCGTGACCGACGACGCCCGGCGGATCGGTGGCCAGGAGGTGTTCCCTGCCGGTGATGACCTCTCGGCCGACGCGACTGACGCCTCGGCCGACGGGGGAGACGTCTCGACGACGGCGGACGGATACACGATCGGTGAGGAACATCCGGACATCTCGGCCTCCGATGCGATCTTCGAGGCCCGGGCGGCGCTGGAGGTGGGGGCGCTCGACCTCACCATCGGGCGGCTCGACTCCCAGCAGCTGGCCGGTTACCGCCTGCTCGCCGAGTCGACCCTGCCGTACGTGGACGGCGACCGGTTCCTCGATGCCCACGGCTACACCGAGTCGAACGCGGCGTTCCACGACTATCTGTTCACCCTCACCGGCAACAGCCACCTGCTGGCCGCCTACCAGGCGCTCGGGGTCAAGGGCCGGATGGAGGATGTGCTGCGCAACGCCACCTGGTGCCACCCGCGGTGCACCCAGGACCACCTCGACATCGTCGAGGCATTCGAGCGCGGCGACCGGGCGGCAGCCCGCGAGCTGATCAAGGCCCACAGCGAGCGGTCCCAGGAGACGATGCGGCGCGCGATGGCCGAGTCGGCCGCCGCGACCAGGCCGCGGTTCATCACCCCGGGCCGGTTCGCCGGCCAGGTCGTGGTGGTCACCGGGGCGGCCCAGGGCATCGGCGCCCAGGTGGCCCGCCGGGTCGGCGCCGAGGGTGGCACCGTCGTGCTCGCGGACCGCTCGCCGCTGGTGAGCGAGGTCGCCGACGAGCTCTCCGGCCAGGGCACCCGCGCCAGCGCGGTCGAGTGCGACCTCGAGCACTACGAGGGCGCTGCCGCACTGGTGGCGCGGGCCGTGGAGACGTACGGCCGGATCGACGTGCTGATCAACAACGTCGGCGGCGCGATCAACTTCAAGCCGTTCACCGAGTTCACGCCTGCGCAGATCGACGCCGAGATCACCCGGTCGCTGATGACCACGCTGTACGCCTGCCGGGCCGCGCTGCCAGGCATGGTCGAGCGCGGCCGCGGCGTCATCGTCAACGTCTCCTCGGCCGCGACCCGAGGTATCCACCGGATCCCGTACTCGGCGGCGAAGGGCGGGATCAACGCGATCACCGCCTCGCTCGCGCTGGAGTACGCCGGCTCGGGTATCCGGGTCACCGCGACTGCCCCGGGAGGTACGGAGGCTCCGCCACGCCGGATCTCCCGGGGCACACCACAGCCGCGTACCGACACCGAGAAGGCCTGGTTCCAGGCCCACATCGACCAGACCCTCGAGACCTCACTGATGCACCGCTACGGCACGCTCGACGAGCAGGCCGCCGCGATCTGCTTCCTCGCCTCCGAGGAAGCCTCCTACATCACCGGCACGGTCCTTCCCGTCGCCGGCGGTGACCTCGGCTGAGCCACCAGGTCCTCTCTCGGGGCCGTCCCTCCCCTCGCGAGCACGCTCGCGTCACCCATGGAGACACCCATGTCCGAAAACACCGATGAAATCACTCGGGCCAAGACCGGGCGCCAGCTCGCCTGGGTCGTCGCGCTCTCCGCGCTGGCCCTGATGTTCGACGGCTACGACCTCGTGGTCTACGGCACGGTGCTGCCGACCCTCATGGCCGATCCTTCCCAGATCGGGCAGCTCTCCGCGGGCCAGGCGGGAACGCTCGGCAGCTATGCGCTGGTCGGGGTGCTCGTCGGCGCGCTGAGCGCCGGCGCGGTCACCGACCGGATCGGCCGCCGCAAGGTCGTGCTCGCCAGCATCACCTGGTTCTCGCTCGGGATGGCCGCGACCGCGTTCGCCCAGTCGATCGCCGTCTTCGGCATGCTCCGCTTCCTCACCGGCATCGGGCTGGGCGCGATCCTGGCGACCGTCGGCGCCCTGGTCGCCGAGTTCGCGCCGCCGGAGCGGAAGAACCGGCTCAACGCGATCGTCTACAGCGGCATCCCCGCCGGTGGCGTGGCCGCCTCCGTGATGGCGCTCATCATCGATCCGAGCGGCTCCAACTGGCGGATCCTGATGGCGATCGGCGCCGCCCCGCTGGTGCTCCTGCTGCCCTTCGCCATCGCCAAGCTGCCCGAGTCGCAGCTGTGGCTCGACTCCCGTGGCCGGGTCGCGGCGACCAGCACCGCCCAAGAGGCGGTCGGCTTCAGCGCCCTGGCTCGCCGCCCGCTCGCGTTCCCGACCCTGGTGCTCGGGCTGATGAGCTTCTCCGGTCTGCTGCTGACCTACGGCCTGAACACCTGGCTGCCGAAGATCATGGAGGACAACGGCTACGGCAAGGCGTACGCGCTCACCTTCCTGCTCGTGCTCAACGGTGGCGCCATCATCGGCGGTCTCCTCGCCTCGTACGTCGCCGACCGCACCGGCGCCAAGAAGGTGGTCTCGACGACCTTCGTGCTCGCCGGCCTGATGCTGTTGCTGCTGCCCCTGGGGCTACCGCTCGCCATCCTGTTCCCGGCCGTCGCGATCGCCGGCGTCGGCACGATCGGTACGCAGGTGCTCATCTATGGGCTCGTCGCCAACTACTACCCGACCCGGGCCCGCGGCGCGGGCGTCGCCTGGTGTGCCGGGTTCGGCCGGCTGGGCGGGATTGTCGGACCGATCATCGGCGGGGCACTGGTCGCCGCCGGGGTCGGCGGCACCACCGCCTTCCAGATCTTCGCGGGCGTCGCGGTGCTCGGTGCCGTGGTCGCCTCCGCCGTGCCCCGCTCCCCGGAAGAGACCGTCGTGAGCGTCACGCTCGACGACGGCGTACCAGCCTGAGAGGGGCCTAGGGTGTGACCGTGCTCATAGAACGAGCTGGGTGTGTCGGTCGCGAGGACGAGCTCGTAGAGCTCACCTCGCGGCTGGCAGCCACCCGCACCTCCGGCTCCGCCGCCGTCCTGGTCCTCGGTGACCCGGGGCTGGGGAAGACCGCGCTGCTGCGCGGCCTGGCGGACCGGGTAGCGACGCCGGCGCTGAGGGCCCGCGCCGGTGCGTGGGAGCAGGACTCGCCCGGCGCGGTGCTCCGACAGTTGCTCGGCGAAGATCCGCCGGCCGGGCCGGTCGCCGCGGCCGATGCCCTGGTCGCGCGAGCCCTGGCTGCGTGTGGCGACGAGCCCGGCCTGGTCCTGGTCGACGACGCCGACCTCGCCGACACGCTCTCGCTGCAGGCGATCGCCTCCGCGCTGCGTAGGCACCGCGACGCACCGGTGCTGGTGGTGCTGGCGGCGACCCGAAGCACCGCGTTCCTCGGCGAGATCGCCACCGAGACCGTACGCATCGAGGGGCTGGACGCGGCCGCGGTCGGCGAGCTCGCCTCGCTGCGCGGACGGGTCCTGCACCCGTCGATGGCAGAGGTCCTCACCCGCCACACGGCAGGCAGCCCGCGCGACGTGGTCGCGCTGCTCGACGAGCTGCCGCCGAGCCGTTGGGCTCGGCCCGACACCCAGCTACCCGCCCCGGTCCACGTACGCGACGAGGTCCAGCTCGCCCTGGCCGGATGCGGTGCCGCCGGACGCTCGCTCGCCGAGGCCTTCGCGATCCTGGGAGAGGACGCGTCGCTGGGCCAGGCCGCCGCCCTCGCCGGCCTCGAGGACCCGCTCTCCGCGGTCGACGCCCTGGCCTCGGCCGGGCTCATCGAGACCACCCGCGACCACCGCCCCCGATGGCGTACGCCGCTGGTCGGTGTCGCCGTGCTGGCGTCGATGGGCGCTCGCCGGTCCGCCGACGCGCACCAGCGCGCCGCCGCGATCGTCGACGACGAGGTCCGCCGGGCCCGGCACCTCGTCGCCGCGACCCCGCTGCCCGACGCCGAGCTCGCCGACGAGGTCGCCCGGCTGGCGCAACGGCGCGGCGACGAGGGGGCCTGGGCGGAGGCCGCGGCCCTCTACCGTGACTCCAGCCGGCTCACCGAGGACCCCGTGCGGCGCGACGACCGGCTGATCCGCTCGGTCGACGCTCTGGTCGCGGCCGGCGACGGCATGGGTGCCGCGGCGCTGGTCCCCGTGGTCGAGAGCTTGCGCGAGACGCCGCTGCGCGACGCGGTGCTCGCCTACCTGGCGATCCTGCGCGGTCGCGCGACCGAGGCCGAGGTGCGGCTCAAGCGCGCCTGGGACATCGTCAACGCCGACCGGGAGCCGGAGACCGCCGCGCTGATCGCGACCCGCCACGTGCTGCACTCGCTGGCGCTGTGCCGGGGCGACGAGCTGGTCACCTGGGCCGACCGGGCGATCTCGCTGGCCGGCCGGGACTCGGCGGCGGGCGTCGAGGCGGCGGCGATCCGTGGGCTCGGGCTGGCGATGGCCGGCCGGTTCGACGAGGCCCACGAGGCGTACGCCCTGGCCGCCCGCCGCGTCGGCCACGGCGCCCAGACCCAGCGGGTCACGATGGGCCGCGGCTGGCTCGACGTGCTCTCCGACGAGCCCGACGAGGCCCGCAGCCGCCTGGAGGGGGTCACCGATCCGCGGGTCCTCGGCGGCTCGACCCGGATCTCGATGTGGGCGCTGGCCTGGCTGGCGCGCGTGCAGTTCCTGACCGGTGAGGGCGATGCGGCTCTGCAGACGGTCGCGGCCGGGCGGGCCCTGGCCGCCGAGTCGGGCATCGCCCTCGTCACCCCGCTGCTGGAGTGGACGGCCACCGAGACCCACCTGCTGCGCGGCAGCTGGGAGGAGGCCGCCCGCACCGCCCGCGCCGCCGAGATCGGGGCACAGGGCTACGAGATCATGCGCGTTCCCGCGCTGCTCGCCCGCGCCCACATCGCCGAGGCCCGCAGCGACTTCCGTGCCGTCCTCCGCATCCTCGAGCCGCTCACCCACGCCCCGGCCGGCAGCGCGCTGACCGAGCCGGCCATCTGGCCCTGGGCCGAGACGTACGCCGCCGCGCTGATCGCGGAGGGCAGGCTGGAGGAGGCCGACGAGTTCCTCCGCCCGCACGAGACCCGCGCCCGTGAGGAGCAGCACCGCTCCGCCCAGGCCAGGCTGGCCACCGCCCGCGGCCGCTGGCACGGCGCGCGTGGCGACCTCGCCGGGGTCCGGGACACGTTCGACCGCGCGCTCGGGCTGCTCGACGGGATGCCGCTGCGCTACGAGCGCGCCCGGATCACCTTCGCCTACGGGCAGGCGCTGCGCCGGGCCGGCCGCCGTCGTGACGCCGAGGCGCTGCTCTCCTCCGCGCGCGACCTGTGGGACGGGCTCGGGGCACTGACCTACGTCGACGCCGCCCAGCGCGAGCTGCGCGCCGGGGGAGTGCGGGCGCCGCGCGGCCAGCGCGGCCCGGTGGACCTGACCCCGCAGGAGGAGACCGTCGCCGAGATGGTCGCCTCGGGGCTCTCCAACCGCGAGGTGGCCGCGCAGCTGTTCGTCTCGCCCAAGACCGTGCAGTACCACCTGACCCGCATCTACGCGAAGCTCGGCGTCCGCAGCCGGACCGAGCTCGCCGCGATGGCGGCCGAGCCGACGGAGGAGCCATGAGCACCGACCTCGACGTCCGAGAAGCCCGGCCCGGCCTACGGCGCGACCTGGGCCGTCACGAGCTGGTCAACGGCTTCATCGGCTTCCTCTTCTCCTGCACCGGCCCGGTCGCGGTGATCCTCGCCGTCGGCCAAGGGGCCGGGCTCTCCGCCGGTGTCGTCGCCTCCTGGGTGAGCGCGGTCTTCTGCCTCAACGGGGTGCTGACGATCGTCGCCTCGCGCTGGAGCCGGCAGCCGCTGGTCTACTTCTGGACCATCCCCGGCACCGTGGTCGTCGGCCAGGCCATGGCCGCCGGCACCACCTGGCCGGAGACGGTCGGCGGCTTCATCATGGCCGCGTTGCTCCTGGTCGCGCTGGCCCTGACCCGGCAGGTCGACCGGGTCATGCACCTGCTGCCGATGCCGATCGTGATGGCGATGGTGGCCGGTGTCTTCCTCCGCTTCGGCACCGACCTGGTCCTCGCCGTCGACCGCGACCTGGCGGTCGCCGGGCCGATGGTCATCGCGTTCCTCGCCGTCAGTGCGGTCCCACGGCTGGCGCGCTGGCTCCCGGCGGTGCTGGTCGCGCTGGCGGTCGGCGCGGTCGCGGTGAGCCTCGCCGACCGGCCGGCCGTCGAGGTCTCCGGCCGCTGGGTCATCGACCCGGTCTGGACCACGCCGGCCTTCACCGGGTCCGCGTTCATCGAGCTCACCATCCCCCTGCTGATCACCGTCCTGGTCGTCCAGAACGGCCAGGGCATGGCGGTCCTGCGGGCCGCCGGCCACGACCCGCGGATGAACCAGGTGACCGGCTGGTGCGGGGTGACCTCGCTGGTTGCGGCCCCGTTCGGAGGCGTGTCCACCTGCCTGGCCGGGCCGACCAACGCGCTGGTCACCGCCTCGGGTGAGCGACGACGGCACTATGCCGCGGCGATCTGGTGCGGCGTACTCGCGATCGGGTTCGGCCTGCTCGCCCCCGGCATGGTGCGGGTCATCACCACGATGCCCGAGGCGTACGTCGCCGTGCTGGGCGGTCTGGCCATGCTCAAGCCGCTCCAGGGCGCCTTCCAGACCGCCTTCAGCGGGCCCTACGTCACCGGCGCGCTGGTCACCTTCCTGGTGACCGTCG
>JALZDD010000408.1 GCA_030862715.1 Actinomycetota bacterium
TCGAGGGCCTTGAAGGAACCGAAGGACTTGTGCAGGCCCGCGATCTCGACCGCGGGGATGTTGTCGGACATGAAGAACTCACTTCCACGTTGGAGACGTATGAGGACGTACGCCGACGGGGCAGGGCCATCACTCGGCTGTGCTCAAGTGATTGGGGGCTCCGTCGCGGTGTCCTCCGGCGGGTCCGGGACGTAGAGCATGTATTCGTCGAGCATGCGACGAGTGGTGAAGAAGCCCTGGGTGTAGAGCTCGATCATCGGGAAGTAGCTGGTCGTCATGAACTCTCGGACGATGGCGCCGAGGTCGGCGGGGTCCTTGGGCGGGTTGAGGGTGAGCTCGAGCATCAGCATGCCGAGGGCGGAGAGCACGAGGTAGCGCGCTCGCGCCGGCTCGTTCTGGCTGGGTTTGATCAAGCCGGCCTCGATGCCGTGCTTGGTGTAGCCGACCGCGTCCTCGATCATCTGCTCGATGAAGGTCTGGCTGACCGGTCCGCCGTTCTGCAGCGACCGCAGGACGTAGCTGAGCATCGGTGCGTACTCCTCCGCCGACGCGAACCTGTGCAGGATGCTCTCCCCTGCGGCCAGCTCATCGATGGAGCCGTTCTTCGCCGCGCGGATCTCGGCGAGCACCTGCTCGTCGCACTCGGCGTGCAGTTCGTCCTTGGAACCGAAGTGGTGGATGACCAGCGCCGGGCTGACCCCTGCGTCGGTGGCGATCGAGCGGACCGAGGCCCCGAATCCGTCGCGCGCGAACCGCAGCACCGCGGCGTCGCGGATTCGCTCACGTGTCGTCGGGTCTGGGGCTGAACGCATGTTTAATGCTAAACACGTGTTCAGTCGGAGCGCAAGGGGTTACGCGGCGTGTCACCCTGCGTGTGTGTCGCCGCGCCTCAGCCTGCGTAGCGAGCAGCCCGAGCGGTCGGGTCGCCCGGCCCGGAGGCGAGCAGCGCGAGCAGCTCGTCCTCGAGAACTGCGCCGACCCGGCGGCAGAACGTCTCCGGCTCGTCGGCGGCGTCGGGGGACTCCGCGACGATCCGGTCGACCACGCCGATCTCCTGGAGGTCGACGGCGAGGACGCGCTGCGCCTCGGCCATCTCGGCGGCGTGGTCGGAGTCGCCGTGCACGATCGCGCTCGCGCCCTCCGGCGGAAGGGGGGAGAGCCAGGCATGCTGGGCGGCGACCACCCGGTCCGCGGGGAGGAACGCGAGCGCGCCACCGCCGTTGCCCTCGCCCAGCATCAGGCTGAGCGTCGGGGTCTCGAGGTTGACGAGGGTTCCCAACGTACGTGCGATCTCGCCCGCGATACCGCCGTTCTCCGCCTCCGCCGACAGGGCGGCGCCGGGGGTGTCGATGACGGTGACGACGGGAAGCCCGAGCCCGGCGGCGAGCTTCATCCCGCGCTGCGCCTCGCGCAGGCCCTCAGGCCCGAGGGGCTGGTGAGCCTGCTCCCGCCGGTCCTGGGCCAGCACCAGGCACGGCGCCGACCCGAACCGCGCCAGCGCGATGATCAGGCCCGGGTCCCGCTCGCCCTGCCCGGTGCCGTTGAGAGGCACGACGTCCGAGGCTGCGATCCGGAGCAGCGCCCGCGCTCCCGGCCGGTCCGTGCGCCGGGATCGCGTGATCGCGTCCCAGGTGTCGACCGCCGAGAAGTCGGCCCCGCCGGCCGAAGCGTCACTCCCGTCGGCCGAAGCGTCACCCGCTGACCTCTCGGCCGACGCGAGCGACGTCTCGGCCGACGCGAGCGACGTCTCGGCCGACGTGGGTGACTTCTCGGGGCGGAGATCGAGGATGGTGAGGACGCGGTCGACGAGACCGGCGAGCTCGTCGGGAGGTACGACGCCGTCGACGAGGCCGTGCGCGAAGAGGTTCTCCGAGACCTGGACGCCGGAGGGGAAGGGGCGGCCGTTGAGCACCTCGTAGACCTTCGGGCCGAGGAACCCGAGGAGTGCCGCGGGCTCGGCGACGGTGACGTGCCCCAGGGAACCCCAGGAGGCCATCACGCCGCCGGTGGTGGGGTGGCGGAGGTAGACGAGGTAGGGAAGACCGGCGGCCTTGTGGCGGGTGACCGCCTCGGCGATACGCACCATCTGCACGAACGCCGGCGTACCCTCCTGCATCCTGGTCCCGCCCGAGGCCGGGCCGGCCAGCAGCGGCAGCCCCTCGCGCGTCGCCCGCTCCACGGCCGCGATCAGCCGCTCGGCCGACGCGCGCCCGATCGACCCGGCCAGGAACCGGAACTCGGAGAGCACCACGGCCACCCGCCGCCCGGCGATTCGGGCCTCGCCGGTGACCACCGACTCGTCGGTCCCGGCCCGCTCCCGGGCGCGCACCAGGTCGGCGGCGTACGCCTCGGGGAGCTCGCCGGCTTGATTGCCTCGGGCTCCGCTTCGGCCGTGGACGGGCGGGGTGTCCCAGGACGTCCAGGTGCCCGGGTCGAGGACGAGGTCGATCAGCTCAGCGGAGGTCAGGCCCATGGACCGGACGATACTCAAGAATTGGCTCAGTGGCTGAGCCAGTCTCAAGGAGCAACACCAAATGCGTTAGTCTATTAATTCAGTACACAAATGCAAGGAGTCTGGAATGAGCGCCCCCACGAGCCCCGAGCTCCTCTGGCATCTGCCCAACTTCGTCGAGACCGGCCATCGTGGTGACACCGCGTCGCCGGAGGACGGCCATGGCACCCTCGACTACCAGGTCGGCCTCGCCGAGGCGGTCGAGAACGCCGGCTGGGCAGGCGCCCTGCTCGGCACCAGTTGGGGGAGGCCCGACACCTTCACGGTCGCCACGGCCCTGGCTGCGCGGACCACGACCTTCGAGCCGCTCGTCGCCATCCGTCCGGGCTACTGGCGCCCGGCCAACTTCGCCACCGCGGCCGCCACCCTCGACCAGCTCAGCCGCGGCCGCGTACGGGTCAACATCGTCTCCGGCCAGGACGACCTGGCCGCCTACGGGGACCGCGAGAACTCACGCGCCGCCCGCTACGCGCGGACCAAGGAGTTCATGCGCCTGGTGCGGCGGCTGTGGACCGAGGAGAACGTCACCTTCGATGGCGACCACTTCCAGGTCGCCGGCTCCACGATCACCCCACGACCGTACGCCACCGGCGGCCGCCCGCACCCCAGGCTCTATTTCGGCGGCGCGTCTCCGGAGGCCGAGGCGGTGTCCGCCACCGAGGCAGACGTACAGCTCTTCTGGGGTGAGCCGCTGGACGGCATCGCGGAGCGGGTCGAGCGTCTGCAAGGCCTCGAGCAGTCGCTGGGCCGCGACCTCGCGCCACTCGAGTTCGGGCTGAGGATCACCACGCTGATCCGCGACACCCGCGATGAGGCCTGGCGCGACGCGGAGGAGAAGGTGCGCCGGATGGCCGACTCCGTGGGGGATCGCGAGTTCCGGAGGGCGGGCAGGGCAGCGGTCGGACAGAGCCGCCTTCTCGACCTCGCCGAGCGTGGCGACGTGCTCGACGAGTGCCTCTACACCGCTCCCGGGAAGTACGGCGGTGGCGGCGCCGGAACCACCTGGCTGGTCGGCTCCGCGGACGACGTCGCCGCCGCGCTGAGCCGCTATCAGGAGCTCGGCGTGACCCACTTCGTCCTCTCGGATACGCCCTATCGGACCGAGGTCGCCCGGGTCGGCGAGGCGCTGATCCCGAGGCTCCGCGAGGCGGGCGGGGTCGCGCTAACGGGTCCAAACGGCGTACGTCGGGCGTAGTTAACCGGAAAGACACGGTCCTGACCTGCGAAAACCGTTGGTAGGTGGAGGGTGTTCGCTCTATTCTGGTAGCACCCGGTTTCGCCGCCGGGCGCCAACACTTGACCTTTTGAAGGGCCCACCATGAGCACGCAGCACTCGACCACCGCCCCGGCGGCGTGGTCGCTGACCGCTGCGCACGAGCGCGACCCTCATGCCCGCGGGAGCCGACAGTGACCTGGGTGC
>JALZDD010000409.1 GCA_030862715.1 Actinomycetota bacterium
TCGAGGGCCTTGAAGGAACCGAAGGACTTGTGCAGGCCCGCGATCTCGACCGCGGGGATGTTGTCGGACATGAAGAACTCACTTCCACGTTGGAGACGTATGAGGACGTACGCCGACGGGGCAGGGCATCACTCGGCTGTGCTCAAGTGACTGGGGGCTCCGTCGCGTTGTCCTCCGGCGGGTCCGGGACGTAGAGCATGTATTCGTCGAGCATGCGACGAGTCGTGAAGAAGCCCTGCGTGTAGAGCTCGATCATCGGGAAGTAGCTGGTCGTCATGAACTCTCGGACGATGGCGCCGAGGTCGGCGGGGTCCTCGGGCGGGTTGAGGGTGAGCTCGAGCATCAGCATGCCGAGGGCGGAGAGCACCAGGTAGCGCGCTCGCGCCGGCTCGTTCTGGCTGGGCTTGATCAGGCCGGCCTCGACGCCGTGCTTGGTGTAGCCGACAGCGTCCTCGATCATCTGCTCGATGAAGGTCTGGCTGACCAGTCCGCCGCCCTGAAGCGACCGTAGGACATAGCCGAGTATCGGGGCGTACTCCTCCGCCGACGCGAACCTGTGCAGGATGCTCTGACCGGAGGCCAGCTCATCGATAGAGCCGTTCTTGGCCGCACGGATCTCGGCGAGCACCTTCTCGTCGCACTCGGCGTGGAGCTCGTCCTTGGAGCCGAAGTGGTGGATGACCAGGGCCGGGCTGACCCCGGCGTCGGTGGCGATCGAGCGGACCGAGGCCCCGAATCCGTCGCGCGCGAACCGCAGCACCGCGGCGTCGCGGATTCGCTCACGTGTCGTCGGGTCTGAGGCTGAACGCATGTTTAATGCTAAACACGCGTTCAGCCCCTGCGCAAGGGGTTAACCGATCAGTTGGTGGCCCAGGTGAAGTCGACGGCGATCGGGAAGTGATCGGAGAGCATCAGACCGGTGCCGTCCTCGCGGAAGTCGGCGTCCAGGTTGCGGTAGGAGGTCGCGCTCAGGTCGACCCCTCCGCCGTCGCGGTAGAGCACCTTGTCGACGACCTCGCACTCCACGCCCGGGTTCGTCTCCGGGCACCCCAGGGCAGGGCTGCCGCGGTCGGGCTCTTCCCCGCTGCGTACGAGCTCCACCCAGGCGTCGGTGAGGCCGTTGGCGGCGGCGAAGTCGGAGATCCGGTCGCCCTCGGTGGTGTAGCGGGTGTTGGTGTCGCCCATGACCAGGACGGCGTTGCCGGCGGAGTGCTCGGAGATGTACGCGGTGAGCTGTGCGAGATTGCCCCGGCGAGCGGCCTCGTCCAGGCGGTCGTCGCCGGCGTCGGCGTGCAGGTTGTAGACATCGATCCAGGTGTCCGGGGCGATCTGCGCGCGGTGGAAGGTGAAGCCCTTCGGGGTCAGGCAGTCGGCCTGGTTGATCCAGCAGTCGTCCCAGGTGACGCGGTCGAGCGCCTCGTACGGCTGGTGGTGCAGGCTGTTCAGCCCGCTCCCGAACGGCACTCCGCCCGAGGTCGGGGTTCGGTGGGCGTGCACGTCGGTCTCGTAGAGGTAGGCGTGGTAGTTGAAGTCCTCCTGGACGTTGACGATGTCGAACTCGTCGATCCGCCGGCCGATCTCGTTGGTGGCGGACTTGCGTGGGGTCGGCGCGCTGGAGAGGAACTCCGGAAGGCCGGCGATGTTGTACGTAAGCGCACTGAAGCTGCCCTCGGCCGCCTGCGCCGGGGCGCCGATGAGGGGAAGGGCCGCGGCGAGCGAGATCGTGGCGGCGAGGGCGAGGAGACGCTTGATCTGAGGCACGAGAAACTCCGATCGAGTGTGGGGGTTGAGGGGCTCGCGGGGAGTCCACCCCATCGTGGCGGAGTTCGCAGTACGTGTCCGAAGATCTCCGGCGTACGTCCTCAGCCCGCGTAGCGCGCGGCCCGAGCCGTCGGCTCGCCCGGCCCGGAGGCGAGCAGCGCGAGCAGTTCGTCCTCGAGAACCGCTCCGACCCGGCGGCAGAACGTCTCCGGCTCGTCGGCGGCGTCGGGGGACTCCGCGACGATCCGGTCGACCACGCCGATCTGCTGGAGGTCAACGGCGAGGACGCGCTGGGCCTCGGCCATCTCGGCGGCGTGGTCGGAGTCGCCGTACACGATCGCACTGGCGCCCTCCGGCGGAAGCGGGGAGAGCCAGGCGTGCTGGGCGGCGACCACGCGGTCGGCGGGGAGGAACGCGAGCGCGCCGCCGCCGTTGCCCTCGCCCAGCATCAGGCTGAGCGTCGGGGTCTCGAGGTTGACGAGGGTTCCCAACGTACGCGCGATCTCGCCGGCGATGCCGCCGTTCTCCGCCTCCGCCGACAGTGCGGCGCCGGGGGTGTCGATGACGGTGACGACGGGAAGCCCGAGCCCGGCGGCAAGCTTCATCCCGCGCTGCGCCTCGCGCAGGCCCTCCGGGCCGAGCGGCTGGTGAGCCTGCTCCCGCCGGTCCTGGGCCAGCACCAGGCACGGCGCCGAGCCGAACCGCGCCAGCGCGATGATCAGGCCCGGGTCTCGCTCGCCCTGCCCGGTGCCGTTGAGGGGCACGACGTCCGAGGCGGCGATCCGGAGCAGCGCCCGCGCCCCCGGCCGGTCCGCACGCCGGGACCGCGTGATCGCGTCCCAGGTGTCGATCGCCGAGAAGTCAGCCCCGTCGGCCGAAGCGTCACTCCCGTCGGCCGAAGCGTCACTCCCGTCGGTCGAAGCGTCACCCGCTGACCGCTCGGCCGACGCGAGCGACGTCTCGGCCAACGCGGGTGACTTCTCGGGGCGGAGGTCGAGGATGGTGAGGACCCGGTCGACGAGCCCGGCGAGCTCGTCGGGAGGTACGACGCCGTCGACGAGGCCGTGCGCGAAGAGGTTCTCCGAGACCTGGACGCCGGAGGGGAAGGGGCGGCCGTTGAGCACCTCGTAGACTTTCGGGCCGAGGAACCCGAGGAGCGCCGCCGGCTCGGCGACGGTCACGTGACCCAGAGATCCCCACGAGGCCATCACGCCGCCGGTGGTGGGGTGGCGCAGGTAGACGAGATAGGGGAGCCCGGCGGCCTTGTGGCGGGTGACCGCCTCGGCGATACGCACCATCTGCACGAACGCCGGCGTACCTTCCTGCATCCGGGTCCCGCCCGAGGCTGGGCCGGCCAGCAGCGGCAGCCCCTCGCGCGTCGCCTGCTCCACGGCCGCGATCAGCCGCTCGGCCGACGCGCGCCCGATCGACCCGGCCAGGAACCGGAACTCGGAGAGCACCACGGCCACCCGCCGCCCGGCGATCCGGGCCTCGCCGGTGACCACCGACTCGTCGGTCCCGGCCCGCTCCCGGGCGCGCACCAGGTCGGCGGCGTACGCCTCGGGGACTTCGCCGTGGACGGGCGGGGTGTCCCAGGACGTCCAGGTGCCCGGGTCGAGGACGAGGTCGATCAGCTCAGCGGAGGTCAGGCCCATGGATCGGACGATACTCAAGAATTGGCTCAGTGGCTGAGCCAGTCTCAAAGGGCAACACCAAATGCGTTAGTCTATTAATTCAGTAAACAAATGCAAGGAGTCTGGAATGAGCGCCCCCACGAGCCCCGAGCTCCTCTGGTATCTGCCCAACTTCGTCGAGACCGGCCATCGTGGCGACACCGCGTCGCCGGAGGAGGGCTACGGCACTCTCGACTATCAGGTCGGCCTCGCTGCGGCGGTCGAGAACGCCGGCTGGACCGGTGCCCTGCTCGGCACGAGCTGGGGGAGGCCTGACACCTTCACCGTCGCGACTGCCCTGGCCGCGCGCACCACGACCTTCGAGCCGCTCGTCGCGATCCGGCCGGGCTACTGGCGCCCCGCCAACTTCGCCACCTCGGCCGCGACCCTCGACCAGCTCAGCCGCGGCCGGGTGCGGGTCAACATCGTCTCAGGTCAGGACGACCTGGCCGCCTACGGCGATCGCGAGGACTCACGCGCCGCCCGCTACGCGCGGACCAAGGAGTTCATGCGGCTGGTGCGGCGGCTGTGGACCGAGGAGGACATCACCTTCGACGGCGACCACTTCCAGGTCGCCGGCTCCACGATCACCCCGCGTCCGTACGCCACCGAGGGCCGCCCGCACCCAAGGTTGTACTTCGGCGGCGCGTCCCCGGAGGCCGAGGCGGTGGCCGCGACCGAGGCCGACGTGCAACTCTTCTGGGGCGAGCCGCTGGACGGCATCGCGGAGCGGGTCGAACGCCTGCAGAGCCTCGAGCAGTCGCTGGGCCGCGACCTCGCGCCACTCGAGTTCGGGCTGAGGATCACCACGCTGATCCGCGACACCCGAGCTGAAGCCTGGCGCGACGCCGAGGAGAAGGTGAGCCGGATGGCCGACTCCGTCGGAGACCGCGAGTTCCGCCGCGGTCGGTCAGCGGTTGGGCAGAGCCGCCTCCTCGACCTCGCCGACCGTGGCGACGTGCTCGACGAGTGCCTCTACACCGCTCCCGGGAAGTACGGCGGCGGTGGCGCCGGAACCACCTGGCTGGTCGGCTCCGCGGACGACGTCGCCGCCGCACTGAGCCGCTACCAGGAGCTCGGCGTGACCCACTTCGTCCTCTCGGACACGCCCTACCGGACCGAGGTCGCCCGGGTCGGCGAGGCGCTGATCCCGAGGCTCCGCGAGGCGAGCCGGGTCGCGCTAACGGGCCCAAACGGCGTACGTCGGGCGTAGTTAACCGGAAAGACACGGTCCTGACCTGCGAAAACCGTTGGTAGGTGGAGCGTGTTCGCTCTATTCTGGTAGCACCCGGTTTCGCCGCCGGGTGCCACCACTTGACCTTTTGAAGGGCCCACCATGAGCACGCAGCACTCGACCACCGCCCCGGCGGCGTGGTCGCTGACCGCTGCGCACGAGCGCGACCCTCATGCCCGCGGGAGCCGACAGTGACCTGGGTGC
>JALZDD010000475.1 GCA_030862715.1 Actinomycetota bacterium
TTGGAGTAGCGGGGACAGGATTTGAACCTGTGACCTCTGGGTTATGAGCCCAGCGAGCTACCGAGCTGCTCCACCCCGCGTCGCAAGAAGAACATTACACGCGAGGGGAAACGAACCCCTAATCGGAGGTGTCCTCAGCCTCCGGAGATGAGCTCGGCGGCCTGGTCGACCTTGTCCTGAGCCTCGGCGATGAGGCGCTCGCGCTCGGCGTAGTCGCCGGACTTGCCGGCCTCGTCGGCCTGGGCGAACAGGGCACGCGCGTCCTCGAGGAGCTGGCCGACCTCGCCCGGTGAGTCACCGGATGGAGGCGGGGTGGTCTCGGCCGGTTCCTCGTCTGGATCGGACGCCGTCGGAGGCGTCGGCGCGGCACCCGTGAGCGCGACCTCAAGGGCCTCGCCCAGCGTCGAGCCGTAGCCGACCCGTCCGTCGTAGGAGACCAGCACGAAGGCCAGCTGGGCATAGCCCGAGGTCGAGGCCGTCGCTCGGCGGGCGTAGATCGGCTCGACGTACAGGATGCCGTTCTTCGCCGTCGGATAGGTGATGACCTGACCCCACACCGGCGCGGAGCCGGAGCGGTTGAACGAGGCGACCTCGTCGGCGATCGCCTTGTCCGTACGGAACTCGTTGGAGACCATGCCCGGACCCTGGGTGTCGTCGGGGAAGCCGGTGGTGATCCGGATCTTCCCGTAGTCCTCCGAGGTGGCATCCGAGTCCACGGACATCATCGCCGCGAGGTTGGGACGGTTGTAGGGCACGAAGGCGGACGTGAGCGACCAGCGCGCGGTGCCGGAGCCGTCGTCGAGGAACATCCGGTAGGGCGTCTGCTGGTGGTTGTCGTCGTTGGGGTCCTCGGGCACGGCCCAGCGCTCGTTGCCAGAGAAGAAGACGTCCGGGTCGGAGACGTGGTAGCGCGCCAGCTGGTAGCGCTGCACCTTGTAGAGGTCCTCCGGGTAGCGAAGGTGCTCCATCAGCTCCTTCGGGATCGACGACTTCGGCATCACGGTGCCGGGGAAGGCCGCCTCCCACGTCTGCAGGATCGGGTCCGCCTCGTCCCACTCGTAGAGGGTGACGGTGCCGTCGTACGCATCCACGGTCGCCTTCACCGCATTGCGCATGTAGTTGATCTCGTCGGTCGGCAGCGTCTGCACCCCGGCCGAGGTCTGGGTGGCGTCGTCGGTCATCGAGGCGAACGAGTCACGCGCGGCCTGCGGGTAGCGGTCGGTGGTCGTGTAGCCGTCGACCACCCACTGGATCCGCCCGCCGACGACAACCGGGTAGACGTCGTCGTCGAGGGTCAGCCACGGCGCGACCTTCTGCACCCGCTCCTTCGGTGAGCGGTCGTAGAGGATCTCGGAGTTCTCGTTGACGCGCGAGGAGAGCAGGAAGTTGGTGGAGCCGAACTGGATGGCGTACATCAGCTGGCGGAAGTTGGAGCCGATCGGGACCCCGCCGGCACCTTCGTATGTCGTCCGGGTCTCGCCGTCCTCGGAGTTGTAGTCGAGCTCGACGGCGGCGCTGTCGCCGCCCTTGCCGACGATCGAGTACTCCGGCGAGTCCTCGCCGAAGTAGACCTTGTCCTGGAACTTGCCCTGGCCCGAGGTCAGGTCGTGCTGGCCGGTGCGGTCACCCTCGGCCCACTGCATCTGGTTCGACTCCGACTTGTCGTCGGCGCCGCGCATGTTGGCGTAGGAGGCGATCACGCCGTTGGAGTGGGTGTAGACCGTGTGCAGGTTGGTCCAGGTGCGGTCGGAGTCGGAGATGCCGGCCTGGTTGAGCTCGCGTACGCCGAGCACGACCGCCCGCTCCTTGCCACCGACCTCGTAGGTGGAGATGTCCAGCGGCTCGTGCACCGAGTAGTAGGAGCGACCCTGCTGGACCTGCTCGAACTCACGGTGGACGACCGCGGGGTCGACGATCGGCAGCGAGGAAGCGGTCTCGTCGAGCTGGTCGGGCGAGGCACCGTCGGCCTCGGCCTGCGAGGTGTACTCGGTCACCTCGAGGTCGTCCTTGGCGATGCCGTAGGCGTCCTGGGTGGCCTTGATGTTGGCCGCCAGGTAGGGCTTCTCCTTGTCCTGCTCGCTCGGCCGGACCTGGAAGCCCTGCACGACCGCGGGCCAGATCATCCCGATCAGCAGCACCGAGATCGCGAACAGCGAGATCGCGATCGAGGGCAGCTGCCAGCTGCGCCGCCACATGTTGAGGATGAACAACACGCCACAGATCACCGCGATGCCGAGCAGGATCTGGTTTGCAGGGAGCACCGCGTGCTCGTCTGTGTACGTCATCCCGTCCAGGCGGGGCCCGGAGCCGTTGACCAGGTCGTAGCGGTCGACCCAGTAGTCGAGCCCCTTGACCAGGAGGATCAGCCCGATCATGGCGCTGAGCTGGATCTGCGCCGAGCGGGTGAACCGGTCACGCTGCGCGGTGAGCCGGATGCCGCCGTAGACGTAGTGCACGATCATCGCGCCGATGGTGCCGAGGATCAGCCCGGTCAGCGCGAAGTTGACCAGGTAGTGCCACCACGGCAGGTCGAAGACGTAGAAGCCGATGTCCTTGCCGAAGAACTCATCGGTCTTGTCGAAGTCGCGCCCGTGGCGCCACATCAGATACGTACGCCACTGGCCGGCGCCGGAGAAGCCGGCGAAGATCCCGGAGACGCCGGCGATGCCGATCAGCAGCCAGGTGCGGATCGGGGCGATCGCATCGCGGTAGCGGTCCAGGCCGCCGATGTCATCGGCCGGGTGGAAGTAGGGACGGGTGCGGTAGGCGAGCGCCGCGGGCAGTCCGATCATGATCGCCATCAGCACGCAGAAGATGACGAAGAGTGCCGTACGCGTCCAGAAGACCGTGCCGAAGACGCTGCTGAAGTCGATCGCGTCGTACCACAGCGCGTCGGTGTAGATCGCCGCGAAGGCACTGATGCCGAAGAAGAGCACGATGACCGAGACGGCCGAGATCGCCAGCCATCGGTTGCGGCCGGTGCTCTGTGTGCGCGCCGGCGCCTGTGCCGGGTCGTCGTCGTCGAA
>JALZDD010000483.1 GCA_030862715.1 Actinomycetota bacterium
CCTTCTCCGCCTGGGCACGGCTGGCCGCCGGCCTGGCGATCGGCAAGGGCTCGTACGTCTCGATGTCGAAGTCGATCTCGGCCTGCTGGACGTCGAGCGGCAGGTCGATCAGGACCGGGCCGGGACGTCCCTCGCGCATCAGCCGGAAGGCCTTCTGGAAGGTGCCCGGGACCTGGGCGGGCTCCATCACGGTGACCGCCATCTTGGTCAGCGAGCCGGCGATGGAGGCGATGTCGACCGCTTGGAAGTCCTCCTTGTGGAGCTTCGCGACCGGAGCCTGGCCAGTGATACAGAGGATCGGGATCGAGTCGGCGGAGGCCGAGTAGAGCCCGGTGATCATGTCGGTGCCGGCCGGGCCGGAGGTGCCGATGCAGACGCCGATGTTGCCGGCCTTCGCCCGGGTGTAGCCCTCGGCCATGTGCGAGGCCGCCTCGACGTGGCGGGCGAGCACGTGCTGGAGCCCGCCGTGCTTGCGCATCGCGCTGTAGAACGGGTTGATCGCGGCACCCGGGAGGCCGAACAGCTGGGTCGCGCCCTCCTTCTCCAGGATCAGGACGGCGGCGTCGACCGCGCGCATGCGTGCCATGTCAGTTCTCTCCCTTGGTGCCAGAGCCGCTGAAGCGCTCGACGCCACGCAGCAGGGCGGAGTGGTCCAGGCCGCCGTCGCCGTTGGCCCGCGCGCTCGCCATCAGCTGGGCGACCAGCGAACCGAGCGGGACCACGACGCCGGCCTCGCGGGCGGCTGCGGTGACGATCCCCATGTCCTTGTGGTGCAGGTCGATCCGGAAGCCGGGCTGGAAGGAGCGGGTGAGCATGTTCTCCTTCTTCTGGTTGAGCACGCTCGACCCGGCGAGCCCGCCACCGAGCACCTCGAGGGCGGCCTTCGTGTCCACGCCGTACGCCTCGAGGAAGACGACCGCCTCCGAGAGCGCCTGGATGTTGGCGGCGACGATGAGCTGGTTGGCCGCCTTGACCGTCTGGCCGGCGCCGCTCGGGCCGACGTGGACGATGGTCTTGCCCACGACGTCGAAGAGCGGCTTCGCGGTGGCGAAGTCGTCGGCCGCGCCGCCGACCATGATCGAGAGTGCCGCGTTCTTCGCACCCGCCTCGCCACCGGAGACCGGGGCGTCGAGGATGCGGAAGCCACGCGCCGTGGCCTGCTCGGCGAGCGCGGCGCTCACGTCGGGTCGGATGCTGGAGAAGTCGATGATCAGCGCGCCGGCGGGGGCGGTCTCGAAGACGCCACCCTCGGCGGTGAGGACCTCCTCGACGTGGGGCGAGTCCGGGACCATGATGCAGACGACGTCGGCGTCGCGGCAGGCGTCGGCGGTCGAGGTGGCGGCGCGGCCGCCTGCCGTGGCCAGGGCCTGGGTGCGCTCGGGGCTGTGGTCGAAGCCGGCGACTGTGTGACCGGCGTCGACGAGGTGGGCTGCCATCGGGCTGCCCATGATGCCGAGACCGATGAAGGCGATGTTGGTCATGATGTTCCCTCCTACGGGGTGGTCAGTGGGTGGCGGTGGCGGTGGCGCGCCGCTCGCGCGGCAGCCAGTCGAAGCTCTCCGCCGAGGTCGTGGCGGGCTTGTACTCCAGCCCGACCCAGCCGGCGTACCCGGCCGCCTCGAGCGCGGCGAGCTGCCGCTCGAGCGGGAGCTCGCCGGTGCCGGGCCCGTTGCGGCCCGGGGCGTCGGCGATCTGGACGTGGGCGATGCGAGCGGCGTACGCAGCGATCACCGCGTCGACGTCGTCGCCGTTCACGGCCAGGTGGTAGAGGTCGGCGAGCAGGCCGATGTTGGCCTCGCCGGCACGGTCGATCGCGGCGATCGCGTCGGCGGCGGTGAGCAGCGGATAGCGGTCGGCGCCGCTGACCGGCTCGACCAGCACGGTGCCGCCGATGCGGGCGGCCGCGCGGGCGGCCAGCGCGAGGTTCTCGGCGCCGAGCTCGTCCTGCGCCTCGGCGGCGACGCCGTCGACGCGGTTGCCGTAGAGAGCGTTGAACGCCGTGCAGCCGAGCCGCTCACCGATGCCGATCGTGACGTCGATGTTGTCGCGGAACTCCGCCGACCGGGCCGGCCATGAGACCAGGCCGCGATCGCCGCCTGGCATGTCGCCGGCGAAGAAGTTGAGGCCGACCAGGTGCATCCCGGCGTCCTGCACGGCGGCGACGAAGGCGTCCACGTCCTTGTCGGACGGCACCGCCTCGGCGAACGGCCACCAGAACTCCATCGCGTCGAAGCCGGCGGCCTTCACCGCCGCGGGGCGCTCGAGCAGCGGGAGCTCGGTGAACAGGATCGAGCAGTTCACCTCGTACCGGAGCTGGTGGTTCATCACACCGTTCCTTCCGTATTGCGGAATTTGATTTCTGACATTCGAAATATAAGGATGTGAGCGGAGTCACGTCAACCCCGAGCAGGACTCGGCCGCAAAGTGGTGAAGAAACGGCAACGGGCCTCCCGCGTGTATGCGCGGGCGTTGTACGTTCCTCCAAGACGCGGCCGAAATGGACCGGCGGACCGGTGGAGGCACCGTGCTACTTGCAGAGCTGTTGGAGACGCCCAGCCTGGGCCTGCGACTCCTGCACGCGCCCGAGGGCTCGCTCGAGCGCCCGGTGGGGCGCACGATCACGATCGACCTGCTCGAGCCGGGCCGCTATCTCAACGGCGGCGAGCTCGTGCTCACCGGACTCGTCTGGCGCCGCGGGCCGGAGGACAGCGAGACGTTCGTGTCCTCGATCGCCGAGGGTGGCGCGACCTGTCTGCTGGCCGGAGCGGCGCTGCTCGGCGCGGTTCCCGATGACCTCGTCGACGCCTGCCACCGCCATCAGGTCGCCCTGGTGGAGGTGCCCGGGGATGTGGCGTTCGCCGACGTCACCGAGTACGTCGCGGCCGCCGGCGCCGCCGGCGAGAGCGCCCGGATGTCGGCCAGCCTGGCCCGCCAGCGCCAGCTCCTCTCCGCCATCGCATCGGGCCGCAGCCTCGACGAGCTCGCCGCTCGGGTGGCCTCCGAGATCGGCCACGCGTGCCGGGTGCTCACCGCGAGCGGCCGTCATGTCGTACCAGGCCCCGGCGAGCTCGATCCGGAGACGATCGACGCGCTGACCCGGCGCTTCCTGACCGCCGACCTGCTGCCCGCCGTGGCCGAGGTCGGCGACCGCAGCTACTCCCTGTTCCCGATCGGATCGGGCCTGGCCGATCGCCTCACCGGATGGACCGTCGCGGTCGAGGGCGACCACACCACCTGGCCGCGGGAGGACCTCGACATGGTCCACGAGTTCGGTGCCATCACGGCACTGGACCGCTCCCGACGCGACGAGGGATTTCGCGTCCGGCGGCCGCTCGCGGCGGCGACCCTCGCCCACCTGGAGGCCGGTGCCTCACCTGCCGAGATCGCGACCGGGCTACGCCAGTCCGGGCTCGATCCCGAGCGTCCGCTCGTGCTCGCCGTCGCCGAGCTCGGGCCAGGCGGCCCACCAGACGCCGTCGCCGCGGTGCTCGAGGACGTGGCTCTCGGCCTGGGGCCGTCCGTGGTCGCGAGCGCGCGGGACGGCTGCGCCGTCGCCTTCCTCCCCTCCCGCCCGGACCTCACCGACCAGCTGCGCCGCTCGCTCACCCGGCTGGCGCCGGCGCTGGTCCGCGGCTCGCTGTCGGTGGGGCTGAGCGGCGAGAGCGGCGTCGACGCGCTGGCCGGGGCGCTCGAGGAGGCCCGGTTCGCGCACCGGGTCGCCCGCTCCGGCGGTGGCGCGGTGGCGCTGTCCAGCTCGGAGGAGGTCACCTCCCACGTACTCCTGCTCGCCACGGTCCCCGACGACATCCGCCGCACCTACGCGCAGCGCGTCCTCGGTCCTGTCCTCGACCACGACCAGCGCACCGGCAGCGACCTGGTGCCGACGCTCGACCGGTTCCTGACGTACGCCGGGTCGTGGACGCGTACGGCGGAGTCGCTCCATCTCCACGTCAACAGCGTGCGCTACCGGATCTCCCGGGTCGAGGAGCTGACCGGGCGTGACCTGACCACGATGGAGGACCGGGTCGACGTCTTCCTCGCCCTCAGATCGCTGTGACGGGCCCGAAAAGCAGCCTACGAAACCGCGACGAAACCGCTCTGCAACCGTCCGCACGTCATTCTGGAGCATCACACAAAGGCCGTGTCCGCGACGACACCATCTTCGGATGATCGGCGGGTGCCGCTCGGGGCCCGAAAGTACCAGGCTGTGGTGTTAGTCACAGCTCACCTGCCCATCAGGGCGCCCCCGAGAAAGGTGTGAGGATGAACGCGAGAGCAGTCCTGAGGTCGATACGGCCCCAGAAGAAGGACGGTGGCCGCCCCACCCACCCCGTGGACGAGGTGCTCCCGGCGGGCAAGCTCGCCGTATACGGCCTCCAGCACGTGCTCGCGTTCTACGCCGGGGCGGTGATCGTTCCGATCCTGCTCGCCAACTCGATCGGGTTGAGTCAGCAGGAGCTGATCCACCTGATCAACGCCGACCTGTTCACCTGCGGCATCGCCTCGATCATCCAGTCGGTCGGCTTCTGGAAGGTCGGCGTACGCCTGCCGCTGCTGCAGGGTGTCACCTTCACCGCCGTCTCGCCGATGATCGCGATCGGGCTCGCGGCCGGCGGCGGCACCGACGGGCTGCTCGTCATCTACGGCGCGGTGATCGTCGCCGGTCTGGCGACCTTCTTCATCGCCCCCTACTTCAGCCGGCTGATCCGGTTCTTCCCACCGGTCGTGACCGGCTCGGTGATCACCATCATCGGCATCGCCCTGCTCCCCGTCGCGGCCGCGGACGCGACCGGTGGCGCCGGCCCGACCTCGGACCCCACCAGCGGCCGCAACCTGGCGTACGCCCTGGGCACCCTGGCCCTGATCGTGGTCATCCAGCGGGTGTTCAAGGGCTTCATGGCCACCGTCGCCGTGCTCGTCGGCCTGGTCGTCGGCACCCTGGTCGCCTGGGCGCTCGGGGACGCCCACTTCGACGCGGTCGCCGGCTCCGACTGGGTCGGGGTGACCACCCCGTTCCACTTCGGCTGGCCACAGTTCTCCGCCGCGGCGATCGTGTCGATGATCGTCGTCATGCTGATCACCGCCGTCGAGACCACCGGTGACGTCTTCGCCACCGGCGAGATCGTGGAGAAGCGGATCGGCCGCAGGGACATCGCCCGCGCCCTGCGCGCCGACGGCCTGGCCACCACCATCGGCGGCGTCTTCAACTCCTTCCCCTATACATGCTTCGCCGAGAACGTCGGCCTCGTCCGGCTGACCCGGGTCAAGAGCCGCTGGGTCGTCGCCGCCGCGGGCCTGATCATGGTCCTGATCGGGCTGCTCCCCAAGGTCGGCGCGATCGTCGCCGGCATCCCGCACCCGGTCCTCGGCGGCGCCGCCCTGGCGATGTTCGCGACGGTCGCGGTGGTCGGCTTCCAGACGCTCAGCAAGGTCGACTTCCACGACCACCGCAACGTGGTGATCGTGGCGACCAGCGTCGGTCTGGCGATGTACGTCACCGCGCAGCCCGAGGTCGCCCAGGCCGTCCCGGGCTGGGCCGAGATCATCTTCGGCAGCGGCATCACCCTCGGCAGCCTCACCGCCATCCTGCTCAACATCCTGTTCCACCACGTCGGCCCGGACTACGGCCCCGCCGTCGCCGGTCAGCCCGGCGAGGGCGTCCGCCTCGACCAGGTCAACCAGATGGGGCGTACGGAGTTCGTGGAGACGTTCGACGGCCTCTTCCAGGGACCGCGGTGGATGGTCGAGCGGGCCTGGGAGCAGCGGCCGTTCGCCGACACGCACGCCCTGCGCCGCGCCTTCCAGGACGCCCTCTTCAGCGGCTCCGTCGAGGAGCAGCGCGAGCTCATCGAGGCCTACCCCGAGCTCGGTTCGCGACTGGTCTCGGACGGGATGGTCGGCGAGGAGTCGCTGCGCGACCAGTCCTCGCGCGGCCTGACCCACCTGGCCGAGCCGGACCAGGAGACGCTGGCCTCGCTCACCGACGCCTACCACGAGCGGTTCGGCTTCCCGCTGGTCATCTCCGTACGCGACTCCGACTCGCTCGACCGGATCCTCGCCGAGGGCCGGGCGCGGCTGGGCAACTGCGAACGACAGGAGCACGCCGCCGCCCTGATCGAGATCGCCAAGATCGCCGGCCACCGCTTCGACGACTTCCTGCGCGACGCCAACCCGATCCACAGCGCCCGCACCCGCAACCCGATCCGGAGCCAGCCATGACCACACCCAGCGCCCCCTGTGTCACGGTCAACGGGGACCAGGTGCCCCTGACCGGGGTCGCCACCCACACCACCACTCTCGACTGGCTGCGCGGCCGCGGCCTCACCGGCGCCAAGGAGGGCTGCGCCGAGGGCGAGTGCGGCGCCTGCTCGGTGCTGGTCGCCCGCCCCGGCACCGACACCGCGACCGAGTGGACCGCCGTCAACGCCTGCCTGGTCCCGGTCCCCGCGCTCGACGGCCAGGAGCTGGTCACCAGCGAGGGCCTCGGCACCAGCAGCGACCTCCACCCGGTCCAGCAGGAGCTCGCCGTACGCGGCGGGTCGCAGTGCGGCTACTGCACCCCTGGGTTCGTCTGCAGCCTGGCCGCGGAGTTCTACCGCCCGGGGCGCACCGCCGATGCCGAGACCGACCCGTGCGATCACGAGCACGGCCCGAACGGGGTCGACCTGCACGCGCTGAGCGGCAACCTGTGCCGCTGCACCGGCTACCGTCCGATCCGCGACGCGGCGTACGCCCTGGGGGCACCTTCGGAGGAGGACGCACTGGCGGCCCGTCGCCAGGCACCGCCGCCCGCGCCGCGTCCGACCAGGCTGGCCGTCGACGGGGCCGAGTTCGTACGTCCCGAGACCCTCGCCGAGACCCTCGCGCTGCTCGCCGAGCGGCCGGAGGCGCAGGTCGTCGCCGGCTCGACCGACTGGGGTGTGGAGGTCAACATCCGCGGCCGCCGCGCGCCGCTGGTCGTGGCGGTGGACCGGCTGCCCGAGCTGCGTTCGCTCACGGTCGGCGACGACATGATCGAGATCGGCGCCGCGCTCACCCTGACCGAGATCGAGCGTCGCCTCGACGGTCGGGTCCCGCTCCTGGCCGAGCTCTTCCCGCAGTTTGCCTCGCGCCTGATCCGCAACGGCGCGACGATCGGCGGCAACATCGGCACCGCCTCTCCCATCGGCGACGCCCCGCCGGCGCTGCTCGCGCTCGACGCCGACGTCGTCCTGGCCTCGCCGCGCGGCGAGCGGGTCGTTCCGCTGGCCGACTACTTCACCGGCTACCGCGAGACGGTCCGGGCCGCCGACGAGCTGATCCGCAGCGTACGGCTCCCACTGCCGCTGGCCCCGCTGGTCGGCTTCCACAAGATCGCCAAGCGCCGCTTCGACGACATCTCCAGCGTGGCCGTCGGCTACGCGCTCGAGATCGCCGACGGAGCCGTGGTCCGCGCCCGGATCGGTCTGGGCGGCGTCGCCGCCACCCCGCTGCGTGCCGTCGCCACCGAGGACGCCCTGGTCGGCCGGCCCTGGACCGAGGAGACCGTACGCCGCGCCGCGGCCGTCCTCGCCGGCGAGGGCACCCCGATGGACGACCACCGCGCCAGCGCGTCCTACCGCTCGGCGATGCTGGGCCAGTCCCTGCTGCGCCTGTTCCACACCCACACCCACCGCGAGGAGGTGCCGGCATGAGCGCCCTGTCCGAACGCCCCGAGAACCCGATCGTCGGGATCCCGCTGCCCCACGAGAGCGCCGCGCTGCACGTCACCGGCGAGGCGCTCTACACCGACGACCTGGTCGGGCGGATCGCCGGCACGCTGCACGCCTGGCCGGTCCAGGCCCCGCACACCCACGCCCTGGTCACGGCGTTGCGGACCGCCCCCGCCTATGAGGTCCCGGGGGTCGTCCGTGTTCTGACCGCCGATGATGTACCCGGCGTCAACGACGCGGGCGTCAAGCACGACGAGCCGCTCTTCCCGACCGAGGTGATGTTCCACGGCCACGCGGTGTGCTGGGTGCTCGGCGAGACCCAGGAGGCGGCCAGGCTGGGAGCGGCCGC
>JALZDD010000539.1 GCA_030862715.1 Actinomycetota bacterium
GTCGGCATGGTCGGGCAGACCAACTACTCGGCCGCGAAGGCCGGCATCGTCGGCCTCACCAAGGCCGCGGCCAAGGAGATGGCCCACCACGGGGTCCGGGTCAACGCGATCCAGCCCGGGCTGATCCGCTCCGCCATGACCGAGGCGATGCCGCAACGGATCTGGGACGAGAAGATGGCCGAGATACCGATGGGTCGCGCCGGTGAGCCGGCCGAGATCGCCAACGTCGCGCTCTTCTACGCCTCCTCGCTCTCCTCGTACATGACCGGCACGGTCGCCGAGGTGACCGGCGGAAGGTTCATGTGACCTGGCGGCCGCGGCCGGTGACGTCGGTCGAGACCCTCGACGCGGGGCCGGTCGCCGCACTCGGCGCTCTCCTCGACAGCGGCGCTCCGGTGCCTGCCGCCGGGGACGTACTCCCGCCGCTGTGGCACTGGGTCGCGCTGCCGCGCTGGCCGGTCTCGTCGGTCGTCGGCGTCGACGGTCACCCGCGCCGCGGCGACTTCCTGCCGCCGATCGACCTACCCCGGCGGATGTTCGCCGGCGGCGAGGTCACCTTCCACGGCGACCTCCGCGTCGGCACCGAGATCGTCCGCGAGGCCGAGGTGGTCTCGGTCGAGGAGAAGGAGGGCCGCAGCGGCCGGCTGGCGATCGTCACGGTCCACACCCGGCTCGTCGACGCGGACCAGGACGACCTGCTCCTGGAGGAGCGCCAGGACCTGATCTACCGCGATGCCGCGCCGGCGCCGACGTCGTTCCCGGACCCGGAGTGCGCCTCGGCGATCGCACCGGCCGGCCCGCCGCTGGTGGCCGAGGACGGTGGCTGGCGGTTCGTCACCGACCCGACCCTGCTCATGCGGTTCAGCGCGGCGACCGCCAACCCGCACCGGATCCACTACGACTGGCCCTATGCCACCCGGGTCGAGGGCTATCCCGGGCTCGTCGTGCAGGGCCCGCTCTCGACCCTCGTGCTCGCCGAGGCCCTGCGACTGGCCCACCCCAACCGCGTCGTACGCCGTCTGCGCCACCGCAACACCGCTCCCCTGTTCTGCGGCGACCCTGCCCAGGTCCGGGTCGACCGACCCACCCCCGACACAGCGCCCGACTCTGTCGAGGTCGCGCTGCGGCGCCCCGACGGCACCGCGCTGGCCGCCCTGACGGCCGAGCTGGCCACCCTCACCCCTGAAAGGCACCAACCATGAGTGACACCGCCCGCGACGTGGTCATCTGCGAACCCGTCCGCACCCCGATCGGCCGCTACGGCGGCGTCTTCAAGGACCTGAGCCCGGTCGACCTCGGCGTCACCGCGCTGCAGGGCCTGCTGGCCCGCACCGGCATCGACCCGGAGGTGATCGACGACGTCATCCTCGGCCACTGCTACCCCAACGCCGAGGCACCGGCGATCGGACGGGTGGTCGGACTCGATGCCGGGCTCCCGGTCACCGTCGGCGGTCAGCAGGTCGACCGGCGCTGCGGCTCCGGGCTGCAGGCGGTCGCCAACGCGGTAATGCAGGTGGCCTCCGGCGCCAGCGAGATCGTGGTGGCCGGCGGCGCGGAGTCGATGAGCAACGTCGCCTTCTACTCGCTCGACATGCGCTGGGGTGGCGCGCGCATCGGCGTGCAGATCCACGACGGCCTCACCCGCGGCCGACAGACCCCCGGCGGCCGGTTCCACCCGGTGCCCGGCGGCATGCTCGAGACCGCCGAGAACCTGCGCCGGGAGTACGCCATCGGCCGCGAGGAGCAGGACCGGCTCGCCGTCAGCTCCCACCAGCGCGCCGTCGCCGCCCAGCAGAGCGGTGTCTTCGCCGAGGAGATCGTGCCGGTCACCGTGCCGTCCCGGAAGGGCGATGTCGTGGTCGACACCGACGAGCACCCCCGTGCCGACACCACGATCGAGTCGCTCGCGAAGCTGCGCCCGATCCTCGGCTCCTCCGACCCGGAGGCGACCGTCACCGCCGGCAACGCCAGTGGCCAGAACGACGCCGCTGCCATGTGCCTGGTCACCACCGCCGACCAGGCCGAGCGCCTCGGACTGCGCCCGCTGGTCCGGCTCGTGTCCTGGGCCGCCGCCGGCGTACGTCCTGACGTGATGGGCATCGGACCGGTCCCCGCCACGGAGGCGGCCCTCGCCAAGGCCGGCCTGACCCTGGCCGACATCGACGTCATCGAGCTCAACGAGGCCTTCGCCGCCCAGGCGCTCGCGGTGATGCGCGAGTGGAAGTTCACCGACGAGGACCTCGAGCGCACCAACGTCCACGGCTCCGGCATCTCCCTCGGTCACCCCGTCGGCGCCACCGGCGTACGGATGCTCGGCACGCTCGCCCGCGAGCTGCACCGCCGCGAGGCCCGCTACGGCCTCGAGACCATGTGCATCGGCGGCGGCCAGGGCCTCGCCGCCGTCTTCGAGCGGGTGGTCTGATGCGTACGTTCACCTCGATCGCGGC
>JALZDD010000270.1 GCA_030862715.1 Actinomycetota bacterium
TCGAGATCGCCCGGGCCAAGGCCCAGCTGGCCGAGCTCGAGCTCCGGGTGCTCGCCGCCGCCGATGACGTGGCTGCCGAGAGTGCCGCCCGGGATGTGGCGGCGTGGTTGCATCACCACACCCACCAGCGCCCCGAGGTCCTCCGTGCCGACCTGCGGTTGGCCGAGGCCCTGGACCGGACCTACACGCTGGTCGCGGCCGCGATGCGTGCCGGCGCCTGCAACCCGGCCCACGCCGCAGTGATCGTCGCGGCCCTCGACGACCTCCCCGCCGGCCTCGATCCCGAGATCAAGACCAAGGCCGAAGAAGCCCTGGTCGCCTACGCAACCGAGTTCGATCCCACCCAGCTGCGCCGTCTCGGGCGCCGGATCCTCGAGGTGATCGCGCCCGAGATCGCCGAGGCCGAGGAAGCCAAGCGGCTCGCCGCCGAGGAGGCCCACGCGAGGGCGAAGACCCGGCTGGCGATGCGGCGTCTCGGGGATGGCACCACCCGGATCTCGGCGGTGGTGCCGGATGCGGCGGCGGACCGGTTGGCCACCAACCTGGAGGCCTTCGCCTCGCCCCGCCGCGATGACGGCACTCGCACCGAGACCGGCGAGTATCTGCCCTATGACCGGCGCCTGGGCCGGGCGTTGTGCCAGCTGCTCGAGACCCTCGACCCGGCCCGGCTGCCGATCCACGGCGGGGATGCGACCACGGTGATCGTGACCATCGATATCGATCAGCTCCGCAAGGACGTCGGCATCGCCCAGATCGTTGGCGGTAGTCCGATCACCGCCGCCGAGGCGCGGCGCCTGGCGTGCACCGCAGGCATCATCCCGGCCGTTCTCGGTGGTGCCTCGGAGGTCCTCGACTTCGGCCGCAAGGAGCGCTTCTTCACCGCCGCCCAACGCCGAGCCCTCCTGCTGCGCTCGGCGACGTGTGAGGCCGAGGGCTGCGACATCCCCGGCACCTGGGCCGAGGCCCACCACTGGCTCGCCTGGGCCCAAGGCGGAGCGACTGACCTCGACAACGCCGCCCTGCTCTGCAGTCATCACCACCACCGCGCCCACGACTCCGAATACCTCCATGAGCGCCTACCCGATGGCGCAATCCGCTTCACCAGACGCACGTAGAGATTCTCACGATCACCTGGGCCGCCTGGCGGCCTGCCGGTCTTGGCCGTTTGTGCTGTATCGCGGCAATTCACCATGCTGTGCGATAGCGCTTCGGCCTATCAGCTGCGTGCGAAGCGTCGCCCGGATCTTCTTGAACGAATGCCAGTCAAAAGCGCGTGCGGTGCACGGGGATGCATGTCATCATCGCTCACAATTGAGAGCACTGCTCTCACTGCATCCATCAAGGAGTTTCGCAGTGACCGTCCCCCACGCCTCCCCCGACCGTCGTGCCCAGATGGGCGCCGTCGCGTTCGCGCTCGCCGGCATCCTCTTTGCCGTCTACGAGGCCGTTGCCCCGCGCGCCGACGAGACCACGCTCGACGGGGCTGCGGCGTGGGCCTCCGCCGGCTGGAGCGTCGCGCACATCAGCGCAATCGTCGGCCTCATTCTCATCCCGCTCGGCTATGGCGCGATCCGCGGCTTCCTCGACGGCGCGCCACAGGAGAGGACCGCCTACCTCGCCGCCGTCATCGGCTACATCGGCTCAGGCCTGACCATCTCCTACTACGGTGCCGAGGTCTACGGCCTCAAGGCCATCGGCGAGCGCGCCGTGGTCGACGGCGACCCCAGCTTGACCGACGTCGGCAATGACTTCCGCCTCGACCCGACTGCGATGACCGTCTTCGTGATCGGACTGCTGCTCGTCGCGGTCGCCGCCGTGCTCGCCGCGATCGCGGTCTGGCGCTCGGGCTCCCTGCCTCGCTGGAGCGCCGTCCCGCTCGCCGCGCTCCTGGTCACGATGCTGCCCCAGTTCTTCCTCCCGCACGCAGGGCGGATCGTCTGGGGCGTGCTCGTCGCCGGCGCTGCCCCTGTGGCTTGCCGCTGCGCTCTGGCGTGCTTCACGGGTCCGCTCGTAGCTGGATGGGAAGCGGCGGGCAGCGTCAGCCGCCGACACACTCGTCGTTGTCGCCACCGGAGTAGCAGGGCGGGGCGCGATAGCCGTCCTCCTCCTGCTCCGGCGCCGGTAGATCCACCGCGCCGGGGATGTAGCTGAGCAGGACCATCGCCGTGCCGACGAGGACCAGCAGAACCTGCCAGAAGGTACCGAGCCTTCGGCGGTCGGGGTTGAGCATGTGGGCGAGTGCGCCGCACAGGAGGGCGGCGAGCGCGATCGCACCCCAGACGCGGTAGGCGGCGATGTTCTCCGGGTCGATCTCCGGCAGCTCACCGAAGAAGACGAGATAGACGTCCAGCCAGTTCAGGGCCAGCTTCCCGACGGCGAGGACGGCCACTACGGACGCCAGGGCCGTGGTGACGGGGAACCAGGGCAGTCGCGTGATGCGCCAGCGGACACTGGCCGGGCGGTCGAAAGCGAGCATGCGACGAGTCTTGCGGCGTCGCGGCGTGGCGTGATGAGCCCGCGTACTCAACTCTTGACCTTCGGGTTGGTCGAAGCCTCAGCATCGAGGCATGACCGCGACCCCAGCTGTTGACCCCACGATGGACGCCATCACCACCGCCGTGACCCTTGGACACGAAGGCGAGACCGCCCGAGCACGACAGGAGCTGCTCGCCATCTGGGATGACCTCGGCGTGCTGGGTGATCCGCTTCATCGGTGCACGCTCGCCCACTACCTCGCCGACCTGCAGACCGATCCTGCCGTCGCGCTCATCTGGGACGTACGTGCCCTCGACGCCGCCGGCGCGCTCACCGACCAACGGGCGGATGAGCATCACGCGGGACTTCAGGTCGCCGGCTTCTATCCGAGCCTGCACCTCAACATCGCCGACAACCTGCGCCGCCTTAGCGCCTTCGAGGCGGCCGCCGAGCAGATCAGCAAGGCAGAAGAGCGTGTCGCTGCCCTGCCACCGGGGCCGTACGGCGACATGATCCGCGGGACGATCGGCGGCGTCAGCGATGCGATCGCCGCTCGCGACACCACACCCCGGTCGACGTCGCCGACCGTCACCGCGACCGACTGATCAGCGGTGTCGGTAGGGCCGCTGCGAGCCAGACCGATGCCGCTGCCGCGACCGCCACGGTCACCGGCCAGAGCCACGGGGCCGAATCCGGCAGAAGTTGTCCGATCCCGAGGAAGACGACCACGGCGAGCGGCAGCGTGATCAGGATCGCCAGCCAGGCACGCTCGAACCCCGTGGCTCCGAGCGCCAGGCCCATCGCCGCCAACGGCATCACGGCCACGAGGGTGAGCAGTGCGACGGCCGCGAAGAAGAACGCGGCGAGCACCGCTCCCAGCGCGCCGAGCCCGGTGGCGAGCGCGTCGCCCACTGCCGATCCGGTGTCGGCGGCCTCCACCTCGATGAAGCCACCGAAGAACGCCACCGCCGGCGAGAAGAGCAGCCTCATCAGTCCGATGCCGGCCAACGCGCCAACGGCAGCAGCGACAGAACCGATCGCGGCATGGCGCGCGACCCCGCCTCGGACTTGGCTCACGATCGACTCGCCCTGGCGATCGTCGAGAGGATCGCGTCGGCGGCCGCCTGCGGTGCCTTGGTGGGGATCCAGTGGCTGACTCCGGTGAGCTCGATGAACTCGTAGGGCCCGGTGACGGAGTCCTCGTTGCCCTCCAGGGCGGTCCGGCCGATCGCGACGTCGCCGTCGCTCCAGAGCATCGTCGTCGGGACCGAGACGCGGCCGACGCGCGGAGCCAGAGGCAGGGCTCGATACCAGCCGAGGCCACCGGGCAGCGCGCCGTAGTCGACGATCTCCTCCCGGAAGCGCTGGACATCATCCTCGTTCCAACCACTCCCCCGCATCATCCGCTCCATCCGTCCGCCGCGCCCGGAGACCAGCTCGGGCAGCAGCGGGATGTTGAAGAGCGCCATGTAGGCCGACTTGCGCCGCTGCGGGCCCTTCATCGAGCGCGCGAACGGGACTGGGTGCGGCACCGACATCGCGGTCCAGCTGCGGACCAGGTCAGGCCGCTTGGCCGCCACTCCCCAACCGACCGCACTCCCCCAGTCATGGCCGGCCAGGTGCACCGGCCGGCCGATCTGGTCGATGAGTGCCACGACGTCCTCGACCAGCTGGCCGGCGCCGTAGCCGAGACGCGTACGCGGCCGGGCACCCGGCGAATAGCCGCGCTGATCCGGGGCGAGGGTGCGGAAGCCGGCGTCGTGCAGGATCGGTGACACCTCACGCCAGCAGGTCGCCCGCTCCGGGAAACCGTGCAGGAGCACGACCGGGTCGCCGTCGGCGGGGCCCGAGTCGATCACGTCGAAGGTGAGTCCGTCACGTACGTAGCTCGAGATCGTCACGCGTTCATCCTGTCAGGGGCTCTCCCGTCCCGGTGGCGGGGTTGTGGTCTGCGGTAGCGGCGCTGGCGACCATGATGTGCGATAGCGCGCTGAGGTAAGGCGCGCCGGGATCCGGGCATGAGAAGGGCGCCGGCTCGGGGATCAGAGCCGGCGCCTTGTCCCTGCGGTCTATCCCTCGGCGATCGCGTCCAAGCGCTTGACGGTGGCCTCGAACTCGGCGATGAGGTCGGCCATGACCTCAGCGACGGGGCGTACCTCGTTCATCCGGCCGACGATCTGCCCGACCGGCATCGCGACGACGTCGGGGTCCCCGGCGGCGTTGATGCGGTTGTGGGCGTCGGAGACGAGCAGGTTCTGCAGCGGCATCGGCAGCGGCGCCGGCGAGCCCTCGGCCTCCCAGGCGTCGGTCCACTTCGACTTCAGCAGCCGGGCCGGCTTGCCGGTGTAGATCCGCATCCGGCGGGTGTCGGCGGAGGTGGCGCGGGTGAAGGCGCTCTCCCAGCCGGCGTGGGTGTTGAGGTTGCGATACTCGCTCGTCCCGAGCCAGATGGAACCCGTCCAGACGCCCTGCGCACCGAGCGCCAGCGACGCCGCGATCTGGCGACCCGAGCCGATCCCGCCGGCACCCAGCACCGGCACATCCGGCCCGACCGCGTCGACGATGTCCGGCTGGAGCACCATCGAGGCGATCTCCCCGGTGTGCCCGCCGGCCTCGTAGCCCTGGGCGACGATGATGTCGACCCCGTTGGAGACGTGCGAGACCGCGTGCTTCGGGGCACCCGCGAGGGCGGCCACCTTGACCCCGTGCTCATGAGCCTTCTCGATCACGTCGTTGGGCGGGGTGCCGAGCGCGTTGGCGATCAGCACCGGCCGATGCTGCAGCGCGACGTCGACGTGCGAGCGCGCGGTCGAGTGCAGCCAGCCGAGCACGCCCTCACGCCCCTCCCCCTCCGGAAGCGGCGGTACGCCCAGCGAGAGCAGCGTCTTGTCGACCCACTCGGAGTGCTCCGCGGGGATGTAGGCCGACAGGTCGGTCGAGGTGCCCTCGGTCGGCACCTTCATCGGCATGACGACGTCGACGCCGTAGGGCTTCCCGTCGGTGTTCTCGTCCATCCAGGTCAGGGTGCGGTCGAGCTCCTCGGCGTCGTTGAAGCGTACGCAGCCCAGCACGCCCAGCCCGCCGGCCTTGGAGACCTCCGCGGCCACGTGCTCCGAGGGGGTGAAGGCGAAGATCGGGTAGTCGATCCCGAACGCCTCGCACAGTGCCGTACGGATCATGCCTTTGCTCCTTCGGGGTCCTGCTCGATCGCGGTCGCTTGGGTGGCCAGGGCGATCTCCTTGGCCTTGGGGTACTGGGCCTTGCCAGTGGCGTTGCGGGGCACCTCGTCGACGATGGTCAGTGCGCGCGGCAGCTTGTAGCCGGACAGGTGAGCCCGCAGGAACGTACGCAGCCCCTCGAGCTCGATGGTCGCGCCCGGTCGCGGCTGGACGACCGCGGCGACGGCCTGGCCGTAGCGGTCGTCCGGGATCCCGACGACGAGCGTGTCGTAGACGTCGGGGTGTGCCTTGATGGCCGCCTCGACCTCCTCGGGGTAGACCTTCTCGCCGCCGGTGTTGATGCAGTTCGAGCCTCGTCCGAGGAGGGTGAGGCGGTTGTCGGTCTCGATCCGGGCGTAGTCCCCCGGGATCGCGTAGCGGATGCCGTCGATCTCGACGAAGGTCTTCGCCGACTTCTCGGGGTCCTTGTAGTAGCCGACGGGCACGTGGCCCTTGCGGGCGGTGCGGCCGATCTTGCCGACGTCGGTGGCGAGGTCGAGAGGGTGGCCGTCGTCGCCGATCACGGCGGTGTGGGCGCCCGCGGTGACCACGGGGCCGTCGGTCGAGAGCGCGGAGGCGTCCTGCAGCCCCGTGCCCTGGAAGCCGGTCTCGGTCGAGCCGATCGAGTCGGTGAAGACCGCGTTTGGGAAGTGGCTCATCCAGCGTTCCTTGACCGACTTGGAGAAGATCGCGGCCGAGGAGGCGATGGCGAACAGGGACTGGCCGTCGAAGCTCTGCCCATTCCCAGGCCCGGCCTCGTACGCGTCGATGAGCGGCACCGCCATCGCGTCACCGGTCATGAACATCATCTGGACCTTCTCGCGGTCGACGATCTCCCAGGTGCGTACCGGATCGAACTTGGGCTCCAGGATCGTCACCTGGCCGGCGAAGAGGTGCATCAGCAAGCTCGCCTGTGCGCCGCCGTGCATCAGCGGGCTGAGCGGCAGGGTGATGAGCCCGTCACCGGCGGCCTGCTTGGACTGGTCGTACTCCTCCAGCGGCACGCCCGTCATGAAGTCGATGCCGCCGCCGAGCACGCGCCAGAAATCCTCGTGGCGCCACATCACGCCCTTGGGGAAGCCGGTGGTGCCGCCGGTGTAGATGACGTGGATGTCGTCGGCGCTGCGCTCGCCGAAGTCGCGTATGTCGGACTGCCCGGCCTGCGCCTCCTCGAGCGTGACGCCGCCGAACGGGCTCAGGTCGGAGTCGTCGTGGGGCTCGAGCGGGTTGGGGACGGCGACGAACGTCCGCAGCCCGTCCAGCTTCGGGGAGACCTCGGCGACCAGCGGCGCGTAGACGCGGTCGTGCACCAGGGCCTTGAGGTCGGCGTTGCCGAAGAGGTACTCGAGCTCGCCGGCGACGTAGCGGTAGTTCACGTTGATCGCGACGGCACGGATCTTGAGGATCGCAAGCAGGGCGACGACGTGCTCCACGGAGTTCTTCGAGTAGAGCCCGACGTGATCGCCCTTCCCGATCCCCTGGCCGGCCAGGTAATGGGCCAGCTTGTTGGACTCACGCTCGAGCTCTGCGTAAGTCACTTTGCGGTCGCCGACTTGGACCGACACCTTCTCAGGCGCGGCGTCGACGGCGTGTTCGAAGAGGTCAGCAAGGTTCAGCGCCATGACTGCGACACTAGAACACGTTTCAGTTTTCCGCTAGGGTCTGATGTTATGCCGATCACAGAATCTTCTGCTCAGCCGCACGCGATCGTCGAGCAGGACGGCCACAAGCTCATCGTCACCATGAACCGTCCCGAGCGCCGCAACGCCCTCTCCTCCGAGATGCTGCGGATCATGGAGGACGCCTGGGACCGGGTGAACTCGGACCCCGAGATCCGGGTCTGCATCCTGACCGGCGCGGGCGGCTACTTCTGTGCCGGGATGGACCTGAAGAAGGCCGACGAGAAGCCGCCCTCGGAGTCGTTCGCGGAGGGCTTCGACCCGTCGGTGATCAAGGGTCTGCTCAAGGGCTTCCGGCTCACCAAGCCGCTCATCGCCGCCGTCGAGGGCCCCGCGATCGCCGGCGGCACCGAGATCCTGCAGGGCACCGACATCCGGGTGGCCGGCGAGTCGGCCAAGTTCGGCGTCGCCGAGGCCCGCTGGTCGCTCTACCCGATGGGCGGCTCGGCGGTCCGTCTCCCCCGCCAGATCCCCTACACCGTCGCAGCCGAACTGCTGCTGACCGGACGTACGCTGCTCGCCCCCGAGGCCAAGGAGCTCGGCCTGATCGGCCACGTCGTCCCCGACGGCACCGCGCTCGAGAAGGCGCACGAGCTCGCCGACATGGTCGCCGCCAACGGGCC
>JALZDD010000553.1 GCA_030862715.1 Actinomycetota bacterium
GCCATGGCCTCGGCCCGGGTGGTGGCGTTGGAGCGCATCGTGCCGCGTACGGCACTGGTGATGGTGCGGGCGCCGGCCTTCTTGACGCCGCGCATCGTCATGCACAGGTGCTCGGCCTCGACCACCACGATGACCCCGCGCGCCTCGAGGAGCTCCATGAGCGCGTCGGCCACCTGGGTGGTGAGCCGCTCCTGTACCTGCGGTCGCTTGGCGAAGACGTCGACCAGCCGGGCGAGCTTGGACAGGCCGGTGATCTTGCCGGAGGAAGCCGGGATGTAGCCGACATGGGCGACCCCCGTGAACGGCACCAGGTGGTGCTCGCACATCGACCACAGCTCGATGTCCCGGACCAGGACCATCTCGTCGTGGCCGAGATCGAAGGTCGTGGTGAGGACTTCCTCGGGCGTCTGGTGCAGCCCGCGGGTCACCTCCTGGTAGGCGCGGGCGACCCGGGCGGGAGTCTCGAGCAGCCCTTCGCGATCGGGGTCCTCCCCGATCGCGAAGAGCAGCTCGCGCACAGCCGCCTCGGCCCGCTTCTGGTCGAACACCGGCACGTCCGCCACGTCCCGCTCGGGGACATGGACGGGCGCAACGTCATCGAAGTTGTCGGACATGTGCTCAGTATCAGGCGGGCGGGGTGCCCTCGGGCGAACCGGCCTCGGTCGGCTTGGCGACGTCGACACCGTTGGCGGACTGGGTGCCCGACTGAACGCCGGACTGCTTCCCGGCCGCGCGGATCGCCTTGGCGAGGTTCTCCTTGTCGCGCTCGACGATCCACCGCGGGATCTCGACCGCTGGGCGCTCGGAGGGGCGGCGGGTGTCGGAGCCGGTCCAGGCCGGACGCGGGTCGCGGCGACGCAGCGGCTCGAAGATCTCGGCGACCTCGTGCTTGGACAGCGTCTCCTTCTCGAGGAGCTGCAGCACCAGGTTGTCGAGGACGTCCCGGTTCTCCTCGAGGATGTCGAAGGCCTCCTGGTGCGCGGTGGCGAGGAGCTTCTTGGTCTCGTCATCGACGACCGCGGCGACCTCCTCGGAGTAGTTGCGCTGGTGACCGATGTCACGGCCCAGGAACGGCTCGCCGTTGGACTCGCCGAGCTTGATCGCACCCAGGCGCTCGGTCATGCCGAACTGGGTGACCATCGCGCGGGCGAGGCTGGTCGCCTTCTCGATGTCGTTGCCGGCGCCCGTGGTCGGGTCGTGGAAGATGAGCTCCTCCGCGGCACGGCCGCCGAGCATGTAGGACAGCTTGTTGAGCATCGAGGACCGAGTCTGGGAGTACTGGTCGTCGTCGGGCATCACCAGGTTGTAGCCCAGCGCCTTGCCGCGCGGCAGGATCGTGATCTTCTGGACGACGTCCGGGCCCGGCAGGGCCGCGGCGACGAGCGCGTGGCCACCCTCGTGGTAGGCGGTGATGAGCTTCTCCTGCTCGCTCATCAGACGCGTGCGCTTCTGCGGGCCGGCGATGACTCGGTCGATGGCCTCGTCGAGCGCCTTGTTGGTGATCAGCTTCTGGTCGCTACGGGCGGTCAGCAGCGCGGCCTCGTTGAGCACGTTGGCCAGGTCGGCACCGGAGAAGCCGGGGGTCCTGCGGGCAACCGAGTCGAGGTCGATGTCGCCGGCCAGCGGCTTGCCGCGGGCGTGGACCTGCAGGATCTTCTCGCGACCGGCGAGGTCAGGGGCGTCGACCTGGATCTGGCGGTCGAAGCGGCCCGGGCGCAGCAGCGCCGGGTCGAGAACGTCGGGCCGGTTGGTCGCCGCGATCAGGATGACGCCCTGCCGGTCGCCGAACCCATCCATCTCCACCAGCAGCTGGTTGAGGGTCTGTTCGCGTTCGTCGTGCCCGCCGCCCATACCGGCGCCACGCTGGCGGCCGACGGCGTCGATCTCGTCGACGAAGATGATGCAGGGGGAGTTCTGCTTGGCCTGCTCGAACAGGTCTCGCACCCGCGAGGCGCCGACACCGACGAACATCTCGACGAAATCGGAGCCCGAGATCGTGTAGAACGGCACGCCCGCCTCGCCCGCGACCGCGCGCGCCAGCAGCGTCTTCCCGGTGCCGGGCGGGCCGTAGAGCAGCACGCCCTTCGGGATCTTCGCGCCGAGCGCTTGATAACGCGCCGGGTTCTGCAGGAAGTCCTTGATCTCGTGCAGCTCCTCGACCGCCTCGTCGGCGCCCGCGACATCACCGAAGGTGGTCTTAGGCATGTCCTTGTTGAGCTGCTTGGCCTTCGACTTGCCGAAGGACATCACCCGGTTCCCGCCGCCCTGGGCGTTGTTCATCATCCAGAACAGGATGAGCAGCACGAGGCCGAGCGGGATCAGATAGATCAGCATCGTGGTCAGGAACGAGTCCTGGCGCACGGTGGTGTTGAACGCCGGCTTGTTGCTCGCGTTCTCGAGGGCCTGGACGATCGTGCCCGCGGTCTGAGCCGGGTATTGGGTGATGATCTGCGTGCTGCCCTCGACGGGCTGGGAGAGGGTGAGCCGAAGCCGTTGCTCCCGGTCCTCGATGAGCGCGTTCGTGACCCGGCCTTCGGAGATCTGCGCGAGCGCCACGGAGGTGTCCACCCGCGTGTAGTCGCGCGTGTCGTCGAACAGCACGCTGAACGTGAAGTAGACCAGGATCGCGGCGAGGATCCAGATCAGCGGGTTGCGGAGCAGGCGCTTGCGGTCCATTCAGCTTCGGCCGTGGCGGCCTTCACCCTTCCTGGCGAAGATTCTCCGGCGGAGACCCGGCGCAGCGGACTGACCGGCCCTGAGTCCGCCAGGATAGCGGGCCGCGAGCACAGCTGCGCCGTCGATGTCCATCCGCGTACCCCTTACGGGTACATGCGCGTTGAACGAACGATCGCGAACCGGTGTTCCCGGAGGGCATATCCCCACCCGTGCGGTGTCGTTGGGCCATTGGCTGGATGGTGA
>JALZDD010000558.1 GCA_030862715.1 Actinomycetota bacterium
CCGCTCCTACGTCGAGAACTGCGTCGACGAGGGCAGCTGCTTCCTCGGCGACTCCGTCGACGAAGGCGTCGAGCGCGTCCAGAAGCTGATGGCCGACATCGACGCCGAGCCGCTGCCCGCCGGCGAGCGCGAGCTGACCGCCGGCAACGCCCTCTACGGCCTGATCACCCCCCTCTACGTCGAGTCCTACTGGCCTTACCTCACCGACGCCCTCCAGGCGGCGCTGAAGGGCGACGGCTCCCAGCTGATGAGCCTCTCGGACAACTACGCGGGTCGTGACCCCGAGGACGGCTACATCAACAACACGATGGAGGCCAACTGGGCGATCAACTGCCTCGACGACTCCTCCGGCATGAGCCCGGAGGACGTACGCAAGCAGCTGCCCGCCTTCGAGAAGGCCGCTCCCACCTTCGGTGCCGCCCTGGCCTGGATGCTCAACGGCTGTGCCGCGGAGAAGTTCAAGGCCACCGAGCCCGAGCCCGAGATCGACGCCGAGGGCTCCAACCCCATCGTCGTCGTCGGCACCACCCGCGACCCGGCCACTCCCTACGAGTGGGCCGAGGATCTCGCCAAGGCTCTCGACAACGGCGTACTCGTCTCTCGTGACGGCGACGGCCACACCGGCTACATGCAGGGCAACGGCTGCGTCGACGACGCCATCGACGCCTACCTCGTCGACGGCAACGTCCCCGACGACGGCTTGGAGTGCTGACGGGCCTGAGGCGCTGGTCGAGCCGCCGGAGCCGCTAGGCGGAGGCGTGTCGAGACCAACACGGTCCCATCGAGCGCCGAGGGGACCGTGTTGGTCTCGGATTTACCCGATGTGGGGTGGGTCCTCGTCGTGACGCCCCGGCGGATCTCTCTGGACCAGAGGATCTCAGCCGGAAGCATCACTCCGAGAGGAAGGGTCACGAGCACGTGATCATCAACCAGCGAATCCGTTCGACGACGAAGGTCTTCGCTGCCACCGCCATCGCCTCCCTGGCGATCGCGGTAGCCCCCGTCATCAGCCAGCCCGCCCACGCCACCACGCCCCCGGGGACCGTCGCCAAGGTCATCACCAAGGTCGTCAAGGTCTCCGCCAACAAGTACGGGACGAGGTCCTACCGCCCCGTCGGCAAGCTGACCGCGGGCGGGAGCCCGATCAAGGGCAAGCGCATCCACCTGCAGAAGAGGGCCAGCGGCCGCTGGATGAGCGTGACCTCCTGCGTGACGAACAGGTACGGCAAGTGTGCCGTCATCGTGACCCCGAAGGTCAGCCGCTACTACCGCTGGAAGTTCGCCGGCGACGCCAACCGGAGGGCCGACGTGTCCGCGTCCTTCTACCTGAAGAAGCGCGGCTTGTCTGGCGGCACTACCTCGAGCCTGGACTACACCTACTTCAACGGTGCGAAGGTTTACAACGCCACCTCGGCCAACGATCTCGACTGCGGCGAGATCCCTGGCTACAAGAAGCCTGTCCGGGTCAACAACAGCTCCGACCCGTGGGCTCTCGACCGGGACAACGACGGCTACGGCTGCGAGTGACCGGGAGCCTTCGTCAAGGTATGTAGGCCGGGGCTCACATCCCCAGCGGAACTCCGCACGGGATGTGAGCCTTCGGCTGCATACCGTGCTGGAGGAACTGCTAGCGCCGGTGGACCGGGTCCGCGATGGCCTGGATCCGCTTCGTGGCCAGCTCGATCATCAACGTGGCGGCGGGGGAGAGGGTGGCGTCGGTGCGATGGACGACGGCGAAGGTGTCGTACGTCCGAGGTCGCAGTGACACCCAGCCGGCCTTCGGCGCCAGCCGGGGGAGCAGCTGTTCGGCTGCTCCCTTGGCGATGACGCTGTCGGCGTACCCCATCCCCACCAGCTCGACGGCCGTCTCGATGTCCTCGACCTCGATGCGGCTGGGTGGGTTGCGCCCGGTCTCGTGGAGCAGGTTGCGGATGGTGACCCGAGTGGGGTCCTCGGAGCTCCAGCTCGTATCGGACATGACCAGCGTGGCCAGCGAGAGCCGGTGCGGGGTGACCGGCGTGGCCAGGTGGGCCGGGTCGGCCGAGATGTAGACGAGCTCGTCGCGGGCCACGGGCGTGACCTTCAGCCCCGGACCGGAGACGCTGCCGACGAGCAGCATCGCCGCCTCGAGCCGCCCGCGCCGCAGGTCGTCCTGGAC
>JALZDD010000585.1 GCA_030862715.1 Actinomycetota bacterium
TACCGATCAATGGAGTGAACATGAACTACCTCATCTACGTCTAGGGGGAACGCCAGAAGTCTACGCGCCCGTACGGTACAGGCCGAGTGCCTGCCGCGCAGACGCGGCAAACGATTCAGTGAACTCTGTGCTCATTTGCGCCCTTCGGGCGTCAGCTTGCGCCTTTCGGGCGTCCTCACCCACGAGCTCAGCATGGGGCGCCAGCCGGAGCAGGAATCGGGTGAGCCAGCGCTGGTCGTAGACCCGCAGCCCCACCTCGAGCCCGCCATCGGGCAGCTCCACCGGGTCGATCACCGAATAGTATTCACCGACCCAGCGGGCCTCGGGGGCCAGCCGCACCCGGACGACCGTGCCGTAGTCCGTACGCTCCAGCAGCCCGGCCGCGTCCTCGGCGCTCGCGCCGTCCTCGGGGTCGGTGGCCACCGGGGTGTCGAGCACCTCGGCACCCCTGATCCGGTCGAGGCGGAAGCTGCGCGGTGCCTCGGCGGTGTGGCACCAGGCGTCGAGATACTCGATGTCGCGGATCGAGACCAGAGCGCGCGGATCGATGACCCGCGAGGACTCCTCGTCGCGCGCCGGGACCCAGTAGTCGATGCGTACCTGACGGCCCTGGTCGATCGCGGTCGCGATCGCGGCATGGATCTGGACGAGCGAGGTGTCGACCGGCTCCTCGCCGGGGTCGACGCTCGCCGCGGCGCCCTCGGCGGCCGCCTGCTCGAGCTTGGCCAGCGTGCGGTCGACGACCTCCTTGGTCTCCGCACTCACCGCTCCGCCCCGCAGCGCGCGCAGCGCGACGATCACGGCGGTGGCCTCGATCGGCGTCAGCCGCAGCTGGCGGTCGAGATAGTCGGCGTTCGAGATCCGGATGACGCGGTCGCCGTCGGGCTCGGTGAGCGCGTCGATGTCGACGTCGATCAGGTCGTCGGGGTAGCCGCCGGGCAGGCCGCACATGAAGAGCACCTGCAGGTCCTTGACCAGCTGCTTCTCCTCGACGCCGAGGTCGGCGGCCGCCTTGTCGAGGCGTACGTCGTCCTCTTGGGAGTAGAGGTAGGGCACCAGCGTCAGCAGCCGCCCGACCTGACCCTTCGCGCCGGCCGCACTCACGCCACCACCTCCGTAGCGCAAGCGCCAAAATACGGAGGCGCTGGCGTGTTGATTGTCCGGTTCGCTCGCTGTCGCTCGCTCATCGGATCGCTCCGTCCAGGCGCGCCACCAGCTGCTCCAGCCGCGTGCCGACCTCGCGGCGCAGGTCCTCGGGCTCCTCGACATAGGCGTCGGCGCCGTGGCCCAGCACCGCTCCCACCAGGTCGGCGGGCACCCGGGTCAGCACCACGCGGTCCCAGTCGTCGCTGCCGTCGGGCCCGGTCACCCCGGACTCGGTGGAGTCGGCGGCCCTGCGGAGGGTGTAGCCGCTCCCCTGCCGCAGCAGCAGGACGGCCTTCCCCGTCGGCGGTGCCGGCGCCAAGGTTCGTGCGATATCGCGTACGTCGACCTCGGACGGCACCTCGAAGGCATCGAAGTCCCCGACCGCCCGAGCCTCCCCCAGGACGCGGGAGAGCCGGAAGATGCGGGTGTCGTCGCGGTCGACGTCATGGCCGACGGCGTACCAACGGCCCGAGTAGCGCACCACGCCCCACGGCTGTAGCCGCCGGTGGGATGGCTCGGCCGCCCGTGACCCGCGGTAGTCGAACTCGACGACCTGCCGGTCCTGGGTCGCGGCCACGAAGACGTCGAAGGAGCCCTCCTCCGCGGCCAAGCGCGGCTGGACGATCTCCAGCGCCGAGACGTCGGTCTCGAGCCCGGCGGCGTTGAGCTTGCGTACGGCCTCGGTGGTCGCCTCCGCCATCGAGGCGTTCTCCCAGACCTTGGTGGCCAGGGCGACCACCGCGAGCTCGTCGGCCTCGAGGGTGATCGGCGGCAGCGCGAACTGCTCGGGACTGACCCGGTAGCCGATCTCGTCCTCGAAGAAGGAGTCGATCACGCCGGTCTCGATCGGGACACCGAGGCTGCGCAGCTCCTCCTTGTCGCGCTCGAACATCTTCTCGAACGCCTCACCGTGGGACGACGGGTAGAGGACCTCGCGGATCCGCTCCTTCGACACGTTGTCACGCTGCACGAGCAGCATGATGAGCAGGTTCATCAACCGCTCGGTCTTACCCGCCGCCACGGTGTTCTCCCCCTAGAGACTCTTCTACTGCGGAGCCGGGGTGGATTCGGCCTTGACGACGTCGATGACGAAGTAGAGCGTGCTGTTGGCCGGGATCCCCGGCGTGCCGCCCTGGCCCGGCTTCTCCTCTGAACCGTAGCCCAGCTCCGGCGGGATCTGCAGCAGAACACGGCTGCCGACCTTGACGCCCTCCAGGCCGTTGGTCCAGCCCGCGACCACCTGGTTGAGGGCGAACGGCACGGGCTTCTTGCTGAAGCTCTCGTCGAAGGGCTTCTTGGCGCCGTAGGTCATGCCGAGGTAGTTGGCGGTGACCGTCTGGTCGGTGGTGATCTCCTCACCCTCGCCCTCGGTGACGATGGCCCGCTTGAGCACGTCACCGGCCTTCGGCTTGGCGATGCCGGTGAAGTCGAACCCGGTCGGCTTGCCGTTCTTCTCGACGACCTTCGGGAGCTCGGAGGGCTCGACGTCGTGCGGCGTCTTGTCGGCGGCAGGCTTGACCACGTCTACGACGACCAGCAGCGTGTCGTGGTTGCCGATGCCCATCTGCGGGTTGCCGCCCTCACCGAGCAGGTCGGCCGAGCCGACGATGGCCTCGATCCGGTCGCCGACCTTGGCGCCCTTCAAGATGGTGCTCCACGGCTTCTCCGCCGGGAGCTCCTCCCCCTCGGGGGCCTGGCTCTGGTAGGCCCACTCCTTGTCCAGGGTGGTGGCGTTGCCGATGTAGATCTTGGCGAACACGCCGCGGTCCTTCGGGATCTCCTCACCCTCGCCCTCGGTCAGGGTCTTGACCTTGGGGTCCTTGGGGTAGGCGATCGCGGACTTCCACTTCAGCGTGGGCGCCTTGTCGACCGAGGCCGAGACGGTGGCGCCGTCGAAGCCGGAGACGGTCTCGTCGCCGTACCCCGTCTTCTCCTCGCCGCCGCAGGCGACCAGAGCCGGGATGAGCAGGGTGACGGCCAGCGCGCTCAGCGCGTGGCGCAGACGAGGCCGAGGAGCAGTGGGCACAGTGCAAACCTTCGTGACGTGAAATAGAGATAGACGACAGCGGAGCACACCATATCCGCCCGGTGGTTGCCCCGCAGTGAAGCCACCCCACAGTGTTTCCGGGCGCTTGGTCTACATGCCGTCGATGAGCCGCTGGACGCGCTCGTCGTACGCCTTGAGCGGGTCCTTGCACAGCACGGTGCGCTGAGCCTGGTCGTTGAGCTTGAGGTGGACCCAGTCGACGGTGAAGTCGCGGCGGCGCTCCTGCGCCTTCTTGATGAACTCGCCACGGAGCCG
>JALZDD010000610.1 GCA_030862715.1 Actinomycetota bacterium
CTCGGTGCTCTGGCTGAGCACCGCCGAGGCGGTCGCCCAGGTCGAGGCCGGCGAGCTGGCGATGATGCCGCCGACCTACCTCAACTGTCTCGAGATCACCTCGATCGGGTCGGAGGACGAGGTCCTCGCTGCCGCCGCGGAGCGCGTGCTGACGATGTTCACGCCCTCCGTGACCGAGGTCGACGGCGGCCACACCCTGTCGATGATGCCCGTGCACGCCTCTCTGGTCGCCGGAAGGAAACGCTCATGAACGAGTCCTGGTCAGGCGGGTCCTTCGGCGAGCGCGGGCAGTGCATCCTCGCGCCCAACCCCGGGATCATGTCGCTCGACGGCACCAACACCTGGGTGCTGCGTGAGCCCGGCGCGCGCCGGTCGGTCGTGATCGACCCGGGGCCTCTCGACGATGGGCATCTCGATGCGGTCGCGGAGGCGGCCGGTGAGGTGGCGACGGTGCTGCTGACCCATCATCACTATGACCACTCCGAGGCGGCACGGGCCTTCGCGGAGCGGGTCGGGGCCGGCGTACGCGCTCTTGATCCTGAATACCGGCTCGGGACCGAGGGGCTCGGCGACGGTGATGTCATCGAGGTCGACGGTCTGGAGATCCGCGTCGTCGGGACTCCCGGGCACACCTCGGACTCGCTCTCCTTCTGGCTGCCCGCCGACGGCGCCGTGCTGACCGGCGACACCGTCCTCGGGCGCGGGACCACGGTCGTCGCCCACCCCGACGGCGAGCTGGGTGCCTATCTGGACTCGCTCGACCGCCTCCACGCGCTCGCCTCCGAGCACGGTGTCGGCAGCGTCTGGCCCGGCCACGGCCCGGTCATCGGGAACGCCCTCGGCGCGCTCGACTACTACATCGCCCACCGCCGCGAACGCCTCGGCCAGGTCGAGGAAGCTCTCTCCGGCCTCGGCGCCACCCCTGCCGAGGCGGATCCGCGGGCGATCGTCGAGATCGTGTACGCCGACGTCGACCAGGTCCTCTGGGGCGCCGCCGAGCTCTCGGTGCGAGCGCAATTGGCTTACCTCGCTGATCGCTGAGGCCTACTGTTCGGCTCATGGCGATCCTGTCCGGAGCCGAGCTCCTGCTTCCCGATCCGCCCGCGTGGCGGGCATGGCTGGAGGAGCACCATGCCGACACCCCCGCGGTCTGGCTGGTGCTGACCAAGAAGGGCGGCACGCTGACCACGCTGACCTGGCAGACCGCGCTTGATGAAGCGCTCTGCTTCGGCTGGATCGACGGCCAGGCCCGGCGGCGCGACGAGCAGTCGTCGTTCCAGCGGTTCACTCCGCGCGGGCCGAAGAGCCGCTGGTCACTGAGGAACGTCGAGCACATCGACCGCCTCGAGGCCGAGGGCCGGATGACCGCCGCCGGGCGGGCCGCCGTGGAGGCGGCGAAGGCGGATGGGCGGTGGGAGGCGGCGTACGCCGGTCCGGCCACCGCCGAAACCCCGCCCGACCTCCTCGCCGCGATCGCTGCAGTGCCCGAGGCGCAGGCGATGTACGACGTCCTCACCTCGCAGAACCGTTACGCCCTCTATCACCGCATCACCTCCCTGAAGACCGAGGCCGCCCGGGCGCGCAGGATCGAGGAGTACGTCGCCATGCTCGCCCGTCACGAGACGCTCCATCCCCAGAAGCGCCGGCCTGAGCGCTGACCCGAATCTGGGCGTTCCGAGTGCGTGCCTGGCAAGGCGGAGGAGGGAGGCGACCTTTGAGCGGAGCGGGTCGGCGACCGACGACAACGCGGCCAGGTGCGTACTCGGGGCGTCCAGATCAGCGGGCGCGGCGGGCCATGCGCTCAATGTCCATGATGACCACGCTGCGCGGCTCGAGGCGGAGCCAGCCGCGGCTGGCGAAGTCGGCCAGGGCCTTGTTGACCGTCTCGCGGGAGGCGCCGACGAGCTGGGCGAGCTCCTCCTGGGTGAGGTCGTGGTGGACGTGGACGCCGTCGTCGGCGGTGCGGCCGAAGCGGTCGGCGAGGTCGAGGAGGGCCTTCGCGACACGGCCGGGGACGTCGGAGAAGACGAGGTCGGCGACGACGTCGTTGGCCTTGCGGAGGCGGCCGGCCAGTTGGGCGAGCAGGCCGCGGGCTACGACCGGGCGGCCCTCGAGCCACTTGAGGAGGTCCTCGTGGGACAGGCTGGCGAAGGCGGAGTCGGTGACCGCGGTGACGGTGGCCGAGCGGGGGCCGGGGTCGAAGAGCGAGAGCTCACCGAACATCTGGCCGGGCCCCATGATGGCGAGCAGGTTCTCGCGGCCGTCGGACGAGGTGCGGCCGAGCTTCACCTTGCCGTCGATCACGACGTACAGCTTGTCGCCGGAGTCGCCCTCGTGAAAGAGCACCTCTCCGCGGCGGAGCTTCGACTCTGCCATCGAGGCGTGCAGGGCCGTCATCGACTCGTCGTCGAGTGCGCTGAAGAGCGGTGCCTGACGGAGTACGTCGTTGTCCATTGCGGCCATTCCTCCTGGATTTTCCCCACATCCGCGGGTATTACACCGGGAATCCTATCTGTGGAACGTCTCACAAGTGCACATCACCCACCGATAAGGGCAGAAAGTACATGTGTTGAGCGGTGTTTGTGGTAGCCGCGCTCCGGGCCGGATCGGGATTGTCGGTGCGGCCGCGTAGCCTTGCTGCGTGCCTGCCCAGAAGTTTGCGACTGAGACGCGCCTGGGTCTGGTGCGTCGTGCCCGTCGGATCGACCGCATCCTCGGTGAGACCTACCCGGATGCGAAGGCCGAGCTCGACTTCACCAACCCGTTCGAGTGCCTGGTCGTGACCGTGCTGAGCGCGCAGACCACGGACAAGCGCGTCAACTTGGCCTCGCCGGCCCTCTTTGCGGCCTACCCGTCCGCGAAGGAGATGGCGGCTGCGCCGCGGGAGCACCTCGAGCAGCTCGTCGGGCCGCTCGGCTTCTTCCGCGCCAAGACCGACGCGCTGCTGAAGCTGAGCGCCGTGCTGGTGGAGGAGTACGACGGCGAGGTGCCCGACCGTCTGGAGCAGCTGGTGAAGCTGCCTGGTGTCGGGCGCAAGACCGCCAACGTGGTGCTCGGCAACGCCTTCGGCAAGCCGGGGATCACCGTCGACACACACTTCGGGCGGCTCTCGCGGCGCTTCGGTTGGACGACCGAGAAGGACCCGGTCAAGGTCGAGCACGAGGTCGGCGCGCTGTTCGAGAAGCGGGACTGGACGATGCTGTCGCATCACTTGATCTGGCACGGGCGGCGGATCTGTCACGCCCAGAAGCCCGCGTGCGGTGCCTGTCCGGTGTCGCAGCTGTGTCCTGCGTACGGCGAGGGGCCGACCGACCCGGACGCCGCAGCCAAGCTGGTCCGCACGGAGGGCCGCAACTGATGGTTCGTGCCCTGGGGAGACGAGCCCGGGTCGCGTCGGCAGCCGCCCTGCTGCTGGCCGTCCTGGCCGGTTGCGGCACCGACCCCTCGAGCGGGGGCGGGCAGTCCGGCGCGCCACTCGCCGACGAGCCGTCCTCCTCCAAGGTGAACGTCGCCACCGCGGAGATGGTCGCCGCCAAGAAGGCATCGAAGGTCGAGGCCTGCGAGGAGGGGCCGGCGAGCGACGGCGGACTGCCGTCGATCGAGCTGCCCTGCCTCGGCGGTGGCGAGTCCGCCGACCTCGCCTCGTTCGAGGGACCGATGGTGATCAACCTCTTCCAGGGCTTCTGCGCGCCCTGCAAGGAGGAGATGCCCGCGCTGCAGAGCTTCTATGAGACCTACGGCGACGAGGTGCCGGTGATCGGCATCGACGTCATGGACACCGTCCCCGGGGTCGCGCTCGAGGAGGCGATCTCACGAGGGGTGACCTTCCCGATGTACGCCGATCCAGGCGGCGAGCTGCAGGGCGGGCCGCTCACGGCGCGAGCGGTGCCGGCGACGTACGTCCTGTCCTCCTCCGGCGAGGTCGAGCTGTTGCAGATGGGTGGCATGACCAGTGCGACCCAGGTGAAGGAGCTCGTCGAGAAGAAGCTGGGGATCGCGCTGTGAGCGAGCGTCAGACGGCCAACGGGACTCGGCCGGAGTGGTTCGACGAGATCGTCGAGGCGGCGCAGCAGATCCAGGGCGAGGACATCTCACAGTTCCTGCCGCCGTCCGACGGCAGCGCCCGCGAGTCGGCGGTGCTGATGCTCTTCGGCGAAGGCCCCTCGGGTCCCGATCTGTTGTTGACCGAGCGGTCGCACACGATGCGCTCGCACCCCGGCCAGGTGTCGTTCCCCGGCGGCCGGCTCGATCCGGGCGAGACCGCTGAAGAGGCGGCGCTCCGGGAGGCCTGGGAGGAGACCGGTCTCGACCCGACCGGTGTCGACGTCGTCGGCCGCCTCCCAGCGCTGTGGATCCCGTTCTCCAACCACGCGGTGGTGCCGATCATCGCGTGGTGGCGGGAGCCGTCTCCGGTGACGACGCGATCGGTCGAAGAGGTGCACGCCGTCTACCGGGTGCCGTTGTCGGATCTCATCGACCCGGCCCACCGGATCCAGGTCGGCGCGCCGGGCCGCAGCGGATGGCTGATGCCCGCGTTCTTGATCGGACCGGAGAAGGATGTCATCCTCTGGGGCTTCACAGGTGGAATCATCAGCCGTTTCTTCACCTATCTCGGGTGGATCACGGAGATTCCGGACGCCCCGATCAAGGAGTTGCCCGAATACATGTTCCAGGGACGCGAACGGAATCAGCCGTGAACTTTCTTGACTGGATCCTGATCATCCTCGTCGGGGCCTACGCGCTGTCGGGCTATTGGCAGGGCTTCATCACCGGCGCCTTCGCGACCGGCGGACTGCTGCTCGGTGGCTTCATCGGTATCTGGCTGGCACCGAAGGTGCTCGGCAGCGCGGCTCCGTCGTTGTGGGTCTCGCTCGGTGCCCTCTTCGTCGTGATCGCTTGTGCATCCATCGGGCAGGCGGTGCTGCAATACGGCGGCGTACGCGTGCGGGACGAGATCACCTGGCAACCGGCCCGGATCGTCGATGCGCTCGGCGGTTCGCTGCTCAGCGCGGCGGCCGTACTGGTGGTCGCCTGGGCTCTCGGGGTCGCGGTCTCTGGCGCTCAGATCAACGGACTCACGCCCGCAGTGCGTGGGTCGGCGATCCTGGCCAAGGTCGACTCGATCATGCCGTCGCCTGCCGACCGTGCGCTGAGCGCGTTCAACGACGTCGTCGGCACCTCGTTCTTCCCGCGCTACCTCGAGCCGTTCGCCCGCGAGCGGATCGTCGAGGTCGGACCCGGTCCGCGCCGCATGCTCACCGACCCCGACGTCGTACGTGCCGGCGAGTCCGTCCTCAAGATCCGAGGTGCCAACGAGTGCGGCAAGGGCGTCGAGGGCACCGGGTTCGTCATCGGTCGCGGCTACCTGATGACCAACGCCCACGTCGTCGCCGGCGTCGACGACCCCAACGTCATCGTCGGTGACGGAGCCAACGACGCCAAGGTCGTCCACTACGACCCCGAGATCGACATCGCGGTCCTGAAGTTCGAAGGTGCCGGCAACCTCAAGCGGCTCGAGTTCGACCGCACTGCCGCCGCGGAGGACCCGATCGCCGTCCTGGGCTATCCGCAGGACGGCCCGTTCGACGTCCAGCCCGGTCGTATCCGTGCCGAGCAGCGCCTCCGCTCACCCGACATCTACGGAGTCGGCACCGTCATCCGAGACGTCTACTCCGTACGCAGCCTCATCCGCCCCGGCAACTCCGGCGGTCCCATCGTCGACTCGGAGGGCGACGTCGTCGGCGTCGTCTTCGCCGCCTCGGTCACCGACTCCGAGACCGGCTACGCCCTCACCACCGACCAGGTCATCGAGATCGCCCGCGAGGCTCGCTCCCAGACCGCCGCTGTCGACACCGGAGCCTGCGCCGGCTAACCCCGGCCGAGACGTCAGCTAGGTCGGCCGAGGCGTCAGCTAGGTCGGTCGAAACGTCAGCTCCGTCGGCCGAGTTGACAATGCGATGCCAACTCGGCCGACGG
>JALZDD010000633.1 GCA_030862715.1 Actinomycetota bacterium
GGAGGGCACCCTCGCGCCCGCACCCCCACCTCCCGCACACCGGCCTGTCCGGAAAGGTCGTACGCCGCGTGGCCCGTCCCGTCGACGCGATCTGGGACGCGGTCGAGGGCCGGTCGGTCGGTAATCCGAAACCGTTGCCGCACAAGGAGCCGGGACTCTTCTGGCAGTACCTGCTCGGCGACCCGCGCTTCCCCGACGACCCGGCCAACGAGACCCGGCACAATGAGCCAGGTGACCGCTGACTCCATCACCTCCGCTCTTGACCTCGCGCCGCACCCAGAAGGTGGGGCGTTCCGGCAGACCTGGGCTGCCGCCGAGACCGTCACCCTGCCCGACGGGCGGGTGCGTCCGACCGCGACCTTGATCTACTTCCGGCTCCTGGCCGGGGAGTCGTCCGCGTGGCACCGCGTCACCTCGGACGAGATCTGGCTGGCGCACACCGGCGCCGTGTCCCTGCAGTTCGGCGGCGCCGGTTCTGCGCCGGTCGAGGGGGAGACCGTGCTCGTCGGGGTCGACGTCGCCGCCGGCCAGGTGCCGCAGGCGGTCGTGCCGGCGGGGGTGTGGCAGCGTACGGTCCCCTCGGCCGAGGACGCCCTCGTCTCCTGCGTGGTCTCACCCGGGTTCGACTTCGACGACTTCGAGCTTGCCCCAGAATCAGGCACTGCGGAGTAGGAGATGGAGTACGCGTTCGAAGGAGCCGTCATCGAATGGCGCGGGCCGGCGCCGTTCTACTACGTGCCGATGCCCGTCGAGGACGCCGAGGACCTCAAGGAGGACGCCAAGGGTCTGGAGTACTGGGGCCAGGTCGCCGTCACCGCCACCATCGGCGAGACCACCTTCACCACCGCGCTCTTCCCCAAGGACGGCACCTATCTGCTGCCGTTGAAGGTGGTCGTGCGGAAGGCGGAGGGCCTCGATCTCGACGACGTCGTCGCGGTGCGGATGCGTCTGGGGCATGACGTCTGAAGGCACGTCTGAAACTGTGTTGGATTGTCTCGGGCTCCGCTTCGACTGTCGGCGCCGTCTGATTGGGTAGTCCCGTGAGTGTCGCCTACCGCCTTGCCCCGCCGCCGAGTGCTGTCGGCGTGCCGGTGCTCGACGAGCACCAGCGGTCGGTCGTGGAACATCCCGGCGGACCGCTGCTCGTGCTGGCCGGACCGGGGACCGGTAAGACGACCACGCTGGTGGAGGCGGTCGTCGACCGGATCGAGAACCGTGGCGTACGTCCTGACCAGCTGCTGGCGCTGACCTTCTCCCGCAAGGCCGCCGAGCAGCTGCGCGACCGGGTGACGGCGCGGCTTGGGCGGACACTGTCCGGGGCGGTCTCCTCGACGTTCCACTCCTTCGCCTACGGGCTGGTGCGGCGCTACGCGCCGGCCGAGCTCTACGCAGCCCCGCTGACGCTGCTCTCCGCGCCGGAGGCCGACGTGGTGCTGCAGGAGCTGCTGGCCGACCACCCGGAGTCGGTGAGGTGGCCGGAGCGGTTCCGGATGGCGATCGGCACCCGCGGGTTCGCGCGCGAGGTGCAGACCGTGATCGCGCGGGCGCGTGAGCGCGGGCTCGACCCTGACCAGCTGGTGGCGCTCGGCCGGGAGGAGGGCATCGAGGAGTTCGTCGCGGCCGGGTGGTTCCTGGAGCAGTATCTCGACGTGCTCGGCGCCCAGTCGGCCATCGACTACCCCGACCTGATCATGCGTGGAGTGATCGAGGCCGAACGGCACGCGGCCGAGCTCCGGGCCGAGTTCGCCTGCGTGTTCGTGGACGAATACCAGGACACCGACCCGAGCCAGGTCGCGCTGCTGCAGGCGCTGGCCGGCGACGGGCGCGACCTGATCGTCGTGGGTGACCCCGACCAGTCGATCTACGGGTTCCGGGGTGCGGACGTCAACGGGATCCTCGACTTCCCCTCGCAGTTCCTGACCCGGGAGCGCCGGCACGCGCCGGTGGTGGCGCTCGGGACGACCCGCCGGTTCGGGTCGCGGCTGCTGCGGGCGTCGCGGTCCATCGCCGCCGGCATCTCGGTGCGTGGCTCGATCCCGGCCGCCGCCTACGACACCTTCCGCAATCCGCACCCGCTGGCCCAGGACCCCGGCCGGGCCGAGGTGCTCACCTTCGACACCGACCGCGCCGAGACCGAGCACATCGCCGACCTGCTCCGCCGGGCGCATCTCGAGGACGGCATCGACTGGTCCGACATGGCCGTCCTGGTGCGCTCCGGCCGCACCTCGATCCCGCAGCTGCGCCGGTCGCTGACCGCTGCCGGCGTGCCGGTCGAGGTCGCCGCCGACGAGACCCCGCTGGTCCGCGAGCCCGCCGCGGCTGTACTCCTCGACGCGCTCGGGATCGTCGTCGACGCCGACGTCGAGTCGGACCTCGACGAGCGCTACGTACGCCTCGATCGCTGCGAGGAGCTGCTCACCGGCCCTCTCGGCGGTCTCGACGCCACCGACGTCCGCGCCCTCACCCGGACCCTGCGAGCGAGGTTCCCCGACGTCGCTGCGCACGATCTCGTACGTCGTGCCGTGCTCGATCCGTCGCTGCTCGACCCGGAGGAGAACGGGGACGGCGAGGAGCGGGTGCTGGGGCGGGTACGCCGGCTCGCGGCCCTTCTCGCTGAGGCGCGGGCCGCGCTGAAGGACGGGGCCGGGGCGGAGCAGGTGCTGTGGACGCTGTGGGACGGTGCCGAGTGGGGGCAGCGGCTCCGGGCGCAGGTGGAGTCGGGTGGTGCGGCGGCTCGCCTGGCCCACCGCGACCTGGACGCGGTCGTGGCGCTCTTCGACACCGCCGCCAAGATCGAGGGTCGTCAGGAGTTCACCTCGGTGGAGACCTTCCTGGCCACGCTCCGTGCCCAGGAGATCCCGGCCGACACCCTGGCAGACAAGGGCGTACGCGGCTCGGCGGTGCGGCTGCTCACCGCCCACCGGTCCAAGGGGCTGGAGTGGGGTCTCGTGGTCGTCGCCCACGTCCAGGAGGGCGCCTGGCCCGACCTGCGCCGGCGCGACTCGCTGCTCGGCCCCGACCGGATCGCCCCGGCGCTGCCGGACGGCCGTCACGGCGGGCTGCTGCCGCCATTGACCCGCTCCGCGATGCTCGCCGAGGAGCGCCGGCTCTTCTACGTCGCCGCCACCCGCGCCCGGTCCCGGCTGATCGTGACCGCGGTGAAGTCGCCCGACGACGACGGCGACCAGCCGTCGCGGTTCATCAACGAGCTCGGCCTCCGTGAGGACCAGATCCGTCACCGTATCGGCCGCCCCGCGCGACCGCTGTCGCTGACCGGTCTGGTCGCCGAGCTGCGCCGCACCGCCGCGGATCCGGCCCAGCCCGACGCGCTGCGGGAGGCGGCCGCGAGGAGGCTGCAGAAGCTGGCCGCCACCGAGGTGCGTGGCAAACGGATCGCGCTTGCCGCCGACCCGTCGACCTGGTGGGGGCTGCGGGCCCCGACGTACGCCTCGGCCGCGGTGCGTCCCGAGGACCGTCCGATCACGCTGAGCGCGTCGGCGCTGGAGGCGATCCTGACCTGCCCCGCGCAGTGGTTCCTGGCCCGGGAGGCGGGTGGCGCGGTCACCGACTCTTCGAGCCAGGGGTTCGGCAAGGTGGTGCACGCGATCGCCGAGCAGCTCGCCCGCGGCGACCTCGACGCCGCCACGGTCGAGGACCTGATGCCGTTCGTGGACGAGGTCTGGGGCCGCCTCGAGTTCCGTACGCCCTGGTCCGCCGCCCGCGAGCGCGAGGCGGTCCGGGACGTGCTGGCCCGGTTCCTGACCTGGCACCGGCGCCCCGGCGCGCGGACCGTGATCGGGTTCGAGGAGCAGCTGACCGCGAAGGTCTCGCTGCCCAGCGGGGAGACAGTGCGGTTGAACGGCTATGCGGACCGCCTGGAGCTCGATGAGAGCGGCCGGATCGTGGTCGTGGACCTGAAGACCGGGAAGTATCCGCCCACCGCGCAGGAGGTCAAGGAGCATGGCCAGCTCGGCCTCTACCAGCTGGCAGTCGAGCACGGCGCCGCGTCCGAGCTCGCGCCTGGGGCGACGTCCGGGGGAGCAGAGCTGATCCAGCTGCGCCATCCCGCGGGTTCGGGGAGCGAGCTGCCGAAGGTGCAGGTGCAGGCACCGGAGCCGCCCGAGATCATCACCCAGCTGGAGAAGGCGGTGGCGACGGTGCGGGCCGAGGAGTTCGTGGCCAGGCCCGGCAAGCAGTGCGACCGGTGCCAGTTCGTCGCGCTCTGCCCGGCGCAGACCTCGGGATCGGTGCTGTCATGAACCCGGCGATGAAGGTCGAGACCCCCGAAGAGCTCGCCAAGCTCATGGGCCACGACTGGCTCTACAGCGAGGAACAGTTCCGCGCGATCACGGCTCCGCTTGAACCGGCCGTGGTGATCGCCGGCGCCGGGTCCGGCAAGACCGCGGTCATGGCCGCCCGCGTCGTCTGGCTGGTCGCCACCGGACACGTACTGCCCGGGGAGGTGCTCGGTCTGACCTTCACCACGAAGGCGACCGCCGAGCTGGCCACCAGGATCCGGGAGTCGCTACAGAAGGCGGGTCTGTGGCCGGAACGACGCGAGGGCCCGCCGCGGCCCGGCGAGGAGGAGGACGAGCCCACCGAGCCGACGGTCGCGACCTACCACTCCTACGCCTCCGGCCTGCTCTCCGAGCACGGGCTGCGGATCGGTCACGAGCCCGACACGCGGCTGATCGCCGACGCGACTCGCTACCAGCTCGCGGCTCGAGCCGTGGCCCGGCACACCAACCCGGTGGACAAGCTGACCGACTACCCGAAGTTGGCCGTCCAGCAGTTGCTCGCGCTCGACTCCGAGCTCTCCGAGCACCTCGTCGACCCGGCCACGCTGAGGGCCTACGACCGCAACGAGCGGTCGCTGTTCGCGCTCGAGGTGGCCGACCTCAACGCCCAGCTGGCCGACGGGAAGCGAGTCAAGACCAAGCTGACCAAGGTCGAGAAGGCGATCGACGCGATCGACAAGCGCTACGAGCTGCTCGACCTGGTCGACGGCTACCGGCGGCTCAAGGACCGGCTCGGGCTGATGGACTTCTCCGACCAGAT
>JALZDD010000653.1 GCA_030862715.1 Actinomycetota bacterium
CACGCCGCGTCCGCCGATGCCGCCCACGACCACCGGCTTGCCGCGCAGGGACGGCTTGTCGCGCTGCTCGACCGAGGCGAAGAACGCGTCGAGGTCGAGGTGCATCACCGACGCCTGCGCTCTCATGGTGGCAACCTATCTGCCAGCGGGGACATTCACTTCGGGCCGTTGACCATCCACACCAACCTTTCGAACTTGGGTTGTGCACAGGTGCGGATATTGGCGCCGAGACTGTCGGTAGGTCGCGGGGAGTGTGGGCCGCATGACCACGAAACTCTCCATCGCCCGTCCCGAGGACGTCCTGGCGGCAGTCCCTGTCCTGCTCGGCTTCCAGCCCGAGAAGTCGATCGTCATGCTGACCTTCGGCGGTGAGCATCAGGTCCACGGCAGGATCGACCTACCTCCGCCGGACGAGGTCGAGGACTGTCTGGACAGCCAGCTCCTGCCCGCGGTCCGCCACCAGGTGCGTGGCGTCCTGCTCGTCCTCTACGACAGTGGCCCGCGCTTCGGGGTGAAGATCGCCCGCCGCCTCGCCGAGCGGCTCGCCGAGTGCGAGATCGACCTGATCGGGTGCCTGCGGGTGCAGGACGGCCGGTGGTTCGACCCGCTCGGGTTCCACGGCGTACCCGACGACGGCGTGCCCTTCGACGTCGGCGCGCATCCGTTCCGCGCCCAGGCCGTGTACGACGGACATCTGGTGCGCCGCTCGCGCACCGAGCTGGCCGCCTCGATCGCCGTGGTGCCTGCGGCCGTCGCCGAGACCGAGGCGGCGCTGGAGCAGGCGTCGTCGATGAAGATCTACGAGGTCGGCCGGTTGGTCGACGACGCGGTCGCCGGGACGGTGCTGTCCGCCGCCCAGATTGCCTCCCTGCTGCTCGCGCTGCGCGATCCGCAGCGGCGCGACGCCGCCTGGGGCGGGATGACCCGCGAGGAGGCCAGGGCCCACGTGCGTCTGTGGACCGATGTCGTACGCCGCAGCCCCGACGACCATGTCGCTCACCCGGCTGCCGTGCTGGCCTTCGCCGCGTGGCTGGGCGGTGACGGCGCGCTCGCCTGGTGTGCCCTCGACCGGTGCTTCGCGAGCGATCGCCACCACGGTCTCGGGGTGCTGGTCGCGCAGATGCTCGAGGGTGCCGTTCCTCCGACGGCCTGGGAGGAGGCGCAGTCGGATCGGTCCGCCTAGTCGGTGCGGTAGCGCAGCCGCTTCCAGCGCCGACTCAGCCCCGAGCGCGGGTCGACCCACGCGTTGCGGGTCACCACGACGTACGTCAGGGGTGCCCCGATCTCCCGGAACGCAGCCCGCGCGGCGGCGAGCCAGCGGAGGTCGACGTCCTCGACCTCAAGACTGCCGGTGCCAATCGCCTCGGGCTTCGCTTCGGCGGGACGCGTGAGCCACACGATCGGGTCTGGCACGCCGACTCGGCGGCGCATGCTGTGGATGATGTCGGTGCGCAGCCACTGGTCGGTGGGCTCGTCCTCGCGATGCGCGTGTGCGACCTCCTTGCCGCCGGGGATGCCGAGATGGACGAGCGCCAAGAAGGAGCGCCGGTGCTCGGTGGCGGTGTGGTCGAGCACAGCACGTCTCAGCCGCTTCTCGAGCACTGGCGAGAGCGGCTCGTGCAGCCCTTCGACGGTCGTCTCGGACAGAGTGGGCATGGAGGCCATGCGCCTAGGGTGCAACGGATGCCGGATTCCCGCGACCCGCTTTCCACAGGGCTCGGCCGGTCAGGTCGTAGGCGACGCAGGTCCGGCGAACATGTCGCGATGCCCGCGGGCGGTGTCCATGTACTCCCGGACTCGGTGGATGAGCCCGTCTTGCAACTCGAACACGAAGCAGTAGTCGTTGGTGTAGGAGTTCCCGTTCGCCAGGGTTGCGCTCATCGTCTCCTCCACGATCACCCGGTTGCCATCGGCGTAGAAGCCCCGGAAATCCACCGCGACGTCGCGCACGAACAACCGCCCGAAGTCATGGGCGAGGAAATGCGTGATCGCGTCTCTGCCGACCATGTGGCTCGGCGCATCGAGAGCGACCGCCGTAGCGTTCCCCGCCGGGGCAAGCCACTCCGCATCCGAGGTGAAGAACGGTGCGATCTCTGCGGCGTCCTGGCTCGCGAACGCCCGCCAAGCTGCTTTGACCCTGTCCCGATTCTCTGTCACCGCGCGAGCCTAGCGCCGCGCGTCCTACGTGACTGGCGGAGAACGGACATCGTCACCCGCGGCGCGGTGGGTCTGCTGCCGAGCGCGCGCGAACTCCGAGTCGGCTACGACCGCGCGTTGGCTCGGGAGATGAGGCAGGATGTCTCTTATGCCTTCTCTCCACATCACCGGCGACGAGGCCGCCGACAAGCTGCTCTCCGAGGATCCGTTCGCGCTGCTGCTGGGTATGGCCCTGGATCAGCAGTATCGGATGGAGGATGCGTTCAAGGGAGGTCACAAGCTGGTGACCCGCCTCGGCCATCTGGATCCCGCCAAGATCGCCGAGATCGACCCCGAGGAGTTCAAGACGATCGCCTCGACGCCGCCGGCGATCCACCGGTTCCCTGGCTCGATGTCGGCCAAGGTGCAGGGGATCGCGGCCATCGTCACCAACGAGTACGGCGGCGACGTCACCCGGCTGTGGACCGAGGCCACCAGCGGCAAGGACCTGCTCAAGCGGATCCAGGCGCTCCCGGGCTTCGGGAAGCAGAAGGCGCAGATCTTCGTCTCGCTGCTGGCCAAGCAGCTTGGGGTGCAGCCCGACGGCTGGCAGGAGGCCGTCGGCGACTACGCGCTCGATGGTTACCGTTCTGTGGCTGACGTCGTCGACGTTGCGTCGTTGCAGAAGGTACGTGACTACAAACAGCAGAAGAAGGCCGCAGCCAAAGCAGCCGGATGAGTTGCTGGGGGACATGATGCCCCGGATGGGGAATGTTCACCACCACCGTGGCAGAATGAATCTGCGGCTCTTGACGACCCCGGGCCCTGCCGCGCCCAAACTCAGTTTTTGATAAGTCTCGACCAAGTTCGACGGAGAGGTGTTCGTGTCCTCGAACGCGCGCAAGATACCCGCTGAGGTACTCGCCCACCCTGCCGTGAAGGCACTGATCGACCAGGCCAAGCCAACCGGACGGGTCAGTCCCGACCAGGTCCGTCAGGCCAGCGAGGATGCCGCGGTCGAGCCCAGGCATCTGAAGGCACTGCTCGGTCACCTGAGCACGCTCGGCATCTCGGTGGACCTCGGCACCGCCGTCACCGGCCGTGCCGCGGCGGCGACGACCTCGACCCGCAAGACGACCACGGCCAAGGCGCCGGCGAAGAAGGCTGCCGCCAAGAAGGCGGCGGCTGAGCCCGCGAAGCCGGCCACCGAGGTCGCGGCGAAGAAGGCCGACGAGCCGGAGCCGAAGAAGACGACCGAGATCGACGAGGACGGCGAGGAGATCGTCCTCGAGGACGTCGAGGTCGATGTCGACGACATCGTGGTCGACGACTCGGACAACGACACCGACGACGAGACCCCGGTGGTCCCGCTCGGTCCCGATGGCAAGAAGGTCCTGCCCGACATCCCCGACGAGCAGTTCGAGAAGGACGTCGCCGCGGATCCCACGATCAAGGAGGACGAGAAGGAGGCCTCGAAGCAGAGCTTCGTCGTCTCGACCTCCGATGACACCGACGAGCCCGAGCAGACCGTCATGGTCGCCGGCGCGACCGCCGACCCGGTCAAGGACTACCTCAAGCAGATCGGCAAGGTCCCGCTGCTCAACGCGGAGATGGAGGTCGAGCTCGCCAAGCGGATCGAGGCCGGCCTCTTCGCGGAGGAGAAGCTCGGCAAGGGCGGCAAGATCACCCCGAAGATCCTCGACGAGCTCGAGTGGATCGCCGAGGACGGCAAGCGCGCCAAGAACCACCTCCTCGAGGCCAACCTCCGTCTGGTCGTCTCGCTGGCCAAGCGCTACACCGGCCGCGGCATGCTCTTCCTCGACCTGATCCAGGAGGGCAACCTGGGTCTGATCCGTGCGGTCGAGAAGTTCGACTACACCAAGGGCTACAAGTTCTCGACGTACGCCACCTGGTGGATCCGTCAGGCGATCACCCGCGCCATGGCCGACCAGGCCCGCACCATCCGTATCCCGGTGCACATGGTCGAGGTCATCAACAAGCTCGCGCGCGTCCAGCGCCAGATGCTCCAGGACCTGGGCCGCGAGCCCACCCCGGAGGAGCTGGCCAAGGAGCTCGACATGACCCCGGAGAAGGTCATCGAGGTCCAGAAGTACGGCCGCGAGCCGATCTCGCTCCACACCCCGCTGGGTGAGGACGGCGACTCCGAGTTCGGCGACCTGATCGAGGACTCCGAGGCGATCGTCCCGGCCGACGCGGTCTCCTTCACGCTCCTCCAGGAGCAGCTGCACGCGGTGCTCGACAC
>JALZDD010000660.1 GCA_030862715.1 Actinomycetota bacterium
GTCCTGGACCTGCCGCTGGCGGAGGGCGGCTTCGACGTGCTCCGCTGGATGCGCACCCACAAGCGCACCAAGAACATCCCCGTCGTGCTGAGTAGGGTCGGCGAGGTGACCAAGGCTCAGCAGAGCCGACTGGACAGGTACGCCCAGGCGATGACCCTCAAGACGCCTGCAACCACCGAGGAGGCGATCGACGACGTGAGCGTGCTGCTGGGCCGAACCGGTGTGCAGTCCCCCAGGACGTACGTTCCCGAGCCGGCCGACCCGAACGGCCAGTTCGTCGGTCGGAGGATCCTGATCGTCGACGACGACGTACGCAACGTCTTCGCGCTCACCAGTGCGCTCGAGCAGCACGGCATCGACGTCCTCTACGCGGAGTCCGGGGAGGCCGGGATCGAGGCTCTCCAGCGCGAGCCGGGCGTCGACCTCGTGCTGATGGACATCATGATGCCGGGCATGGACGGTCTGACCGCGATGCGCCTGATCCGCGAGATCCCGCAGTTCAAGAGCCTGCCGATGATCGCCCTGACCGCGAAGGCGATGACCGGTGACCGTGAAGACAGCCTCGCTGCCGGCGCCTCGGAGTACATCACCAAGCCGGTCGACGTCGCCGACCTGCTCTCGCTGTTCCGGTTGTGGCTGTCATGAGTGATCGCCATCAAGCCGGGACGGCGAAGATCCTGCTGGTCGACGACAGGGCCGCCAATCTGGTCGCGCTCGAGGCCATCCTCGGGTCCCTCAACGAGACCCTCGTCCGCGCGGGGTCTGGCGAGGACGCCCTCCGCGCCCTGCTCCACGACGACTTCGCGCTGATCCTGCTCGACGCGCAGATGCCGGGGATGGACGGCTTCGAGACGGCCACCCGCATCAAGGCGCGAGAACGCACCAAGGACGTCCCGATCATCTTCCTGACCGCCAACGACTTCGACACCCACCTCGCCTATCGCGGCTACGCGACCGGCGCGGCCGACTTCCTCGCCAAGCCGTTCGACCCGTGGCTGCTGCGGGCGAAGGTGCAGGTCTTCGTCGACCTGTGGCACGCCAGCCGCAAGCTCAGCGTCCAGGCAGACCTGCTGCGCCGGTCCCTGGACGAGCGAGCCGCCCAGCCGGGCCGGGTCGACGTCGACGTCGTCACCGATCTCCGCTCCCGGCTCGCAGGGGTGGAGGAGGCGGTGGCCGAGCTCGACACGGGCGGCGACATCGACCTGGGCGGCGATGCCCGCCGGCGCCTCGGAAAGCGGCTCGACGATCTCAGGCAGGCGCTCGACGCGCTGGGCTGATTCAGATCTTCTCGCGATAGGCGGCGAGGACCTGCTCCGCCTTCTCCTTGTCGGCGTCCTGCAGCGGGATGAGCAGCTCGGCGACCACGTCGGTCAGCTCGGCGACGCGCCGGTTGAGCTGGCGCTGCTCCTGCACCTCGGCCTCGAGCGCCTCGATGCGGCGCACCAGCGAGGCTCGCGTGCGGGCGGCGTCGCGGGCACCGCGAGCGATGTTCTTGATGCCGGATTCGTCGGACATGTCAGTTTCCTTCTGCAGCTTTGAGGGCGGGCCAGGAGGCGCGGAGCCGCGCGACACCCGGGAGCGGGTTGCCGAGCATGTCCTGGCCTTCGTTGATCCCGAGGTGCTCGACCACACCGCCGGCCGCCTCGATCTCGGCCTGGACGAGGGCGGGGTCGACGCGGCGTACGAGGCCTTCGGGCTGCGGCTCGGGGAGGTTCTCACCGGTGACCGCGAACTCGAGGTAGAGCTTGCCGCCGCCGGGCCGCAGCGCCATCTTCGCCAGGGTCCAGAGCTGGCTCCGCGCCCCGTTGTCGAGGCAGCCGATCAGGTCTCGGGCGTAGAGATGGTGGGGGTCGCGGGCCAGCCGCGCACCCAGTGTCAGCGTCGAACGCAGCTCGCCGAGGATGAGCTGCTCGGAGACCAGCGGGAGCTTGTGGCGCTCAGCCCTGCGACGTACGGCGGCCACCGCGGCGCGGGAGAAGTCCACCGAGTGCACCTGGTGTCCCTTGCGGGCGAAGAAGCGGCCGTCACGCCCGATCGCGCCGGAGCCGATGTCGACCACCTTCGCGTCCTCGGGCAGCTGCCTCTGGACCCACGCGCCGAAGGCCGACTGCTTGCTCTCGAGCTCGCTCCCGTGGGTGTTGTGGAACTCGGTCCATTGCCCCATGTCGGTGCGGAAGCCGCGCAGCCAGCCGTCGAGTCGACGTACGCCGGCCGGCGGGTCGGCGTACTTGAACGACGGGTCCGGGGTGCGCCACTTCGGGCCGTAGATGAAGGCCAGCATCTCCTCGGGCTCGGCGGGAGCCGGGAAGTCGTAGCCGTGCAGGTTGATCGTCGAGACCGGCACGATCGCCTCGCGGCGCAGCCGGCCGGAGCGGTTGCCGAGCTGGTAGAAGACCGGCTCGCCGTCCTTGTCGGGCACGTAGAACGCCACGAAGATGTCGATGTGCACCTTGCGACCGTCTGAGACCTGGTGGAGCACCTTGATGTCGCCGCCGGACATCCGCAGGACGCTCCAGCCGCGCTCGCGCATGGTGCGCTCGATGGCGTACGACTCGGTGATGATCTCGGCGGGGACCGTGTGCTTGGAGAGGTAGCAGACGTCGGTGTCGGAGTCGTGGCCGAGCATCCGGCCCTCGCGGATCGCGCCGAGGAGCGCGCCGTAGTTGAGGTAGGCCTCGACGCCGACCACGTCGCGGAGGTCGGCGAGGACACGCTGGGTGCCGTCGAGGATCTCCTCGCGGATGCTTTCGTCGGTGGCCTCGAAGGAGCGGGTCAGGTGGCCGACCTTGTCGACGCTGAGCGGGTTGCCGCCACCGTCGACGATCGAGATGTTGCCCTCACCGGAGCCGAGGGTGACCTTGTCCTCGAAGAGCACCTCGCCCTCGTAGTCGGCGATGGTGATCGTCGCGGAGCCGTCCAGGAACCGGGTGAGCACGGTCGGCCACGGCACCATGGTGCCCCCGTCTGCCGGGTGGCCGTCGCGGTCGGGCGTGAGGGACCAGACGTACTGGCCGTCGACGGAGAGAATCAGGACCGGCGTCGAGGAGTCCCGGACAAGGACCCCTTCGTCGGAGATCTCGAACTGTCCGCCAGTCGTGGGGGCACTGCCGGTCACGAGACCTGGGCATCCTCTCGCGCGATGGCTTTCCGCAGAGCGGTGCTGCTGGTCTGGAGCGTGTAGGGGAAGTAGACGACCTCGACACCGACCGACGCCATCTTCTCCTCGAGCGCGTCGCCCTTCTCGGTGCCCTTCCAGTCATCGCCCTTGAAGAGGTGGGTGAACCCGACCTCGCGCCAGGAGTCGACCTTGTCGGTGGTGCGCTCGGCGTAGACCGCGTCCACGATCCCGATCGCCTCGACGATCTCCAGCCTCTCGACGAGCGGGACGGTCGGGATGATCCCCTTCGTCGTCTCGCAGACCTCGTCGGAGACCACACCCGCGATCAACGTGTCGCAGCGCTCGCGCGCCTGGCGAAGCATGTTGAGGTGACCGATGTGGAAGAGATCGAACACGCCAGG
>JALZDD010000667.1 GCA_030862715.1 Actinomycetota bacterium
CACTGCGAGAACAAGTCGTACGTCCCCGAGAACCTCAACGACAAGCGCTGGCCGACCGCCAAGGAGCCGGACGCGTCCGGCGTCGGCGAGGTCAGCCAGTCGCTGCGGTCGCTGTGGTACTACCACCGAGACGTCTTCACCTTCCACACCCACTTCCTGGAGTGCGCCGAGCACACCTACGGGTCCCATCCGATCGGCTGGCTCGTCCTGAACCGACCGGTCGGGGTCGCCGCCGACACCGGGATCCTGTCCGGCGCGAAGTCGCGCGGCGAGATGTGCGACGCCTCCCCCTCGACCGATCCCGACGGCGACGGTCCGCAGGAGGCGGGGACGTGCCTGCGGCAGGTGCTGCTCCTGGGCACCCCGGTGCTGTGGTGGGGAGCCTTCGTCGCGCTGATCGTCTCCGCGTTCATGTGGGTCGCCGCGCGGGACTGGAGGTTCGGGGTCGCCGTCGTCGGGGTGCTGTCGACGTGGCTGCCGTGGCTGCAGTACGCCGGGCGGCCGATCTTCTCCTTCTACATGATCATCGCGCTGCCGTTCCTGGTGCTCGGGCTGTGCCTGTGTCTGGGCAAGCTGCTCGACCGGCCACCGCCTCTGGCCGGCGGCAGTCCCGGCGCCCGGCGCCGGGTCGCGGGTGCGGTCGCCGGTGGCATCTTCGTGGTGCTGGTGATCTGCAACTTCGCCTGGTTCTGGCCGATCTACACCGATGAGCTGCTCACCCGGCAGGAATGGCTGACGAGGATCTGGTTCAAGCGATGGATCTAGACCATGTGGTGCGCGGCCGAGTGCCGCGGCCTGGGGGCTTCGACGACGTCGTCGTGACCGTGTCGTCGGGGCTCGTCTCGGATGTGCGCGCTGCCGTCCCCGGCGACCCCTCGTCTTCGGGGATCCTGCTCCCGGGGCTGGTGGACATCCACAACCACGGCGGCGGCGGTGCCTCGTTCCACTCCACGTCGGCGGACGAGATCGCCACGGCTTCCGCCGTGCATCACGCTGCCGGCACGACCACACTGCTGGCCTCGACCGTGACCGACTCGCCTTCCCGGTTGCTGTCGGTCGTCGCCGCGCTGGCCACGGCTGCCGAAGCCGGACTGATCGCCGGCATCCACATGGAGGGGCCGTTCCTGGAGCACTCCTGCCGTGGGGCGCACGATCCCGCGCTGCTGCTCGCGCCGGACGCCGGGCTCGCCCGTGAGCTCGTCGCCGCTGCCCGGGGGCACCTGCGAGTGATGACGCTGGCCGCGGAGCTGCCCGGGGCCGACGAGGTCGCCTCGGTGCTCACCGAGGCCGGGGCCGTGGTGGCGCTGGGGCACACCGCGGCGTCGGCGGAGCGGGCTCGCTCGTTCCTGTCCGGGCCGGGGAGCCTGGTCACCCATCTGTTCAACGGGATGCCGCCCGCGCATCATCGTGACCCCGGCCCCGTGCTCGGCTCGCTGGGCGCCGCCGGTGTCGGCGATGCCTGTGTGGAGCTGATCGCTGACGGCGTACACCTCGACGACGAGACCGTCCGGGCCGTGATGTCGATGGTGCCCGGCTCGGTCGTACTCGTCACCGACGCGATGGCCGCGGCCGGGATGGCCGACGGCGACTACCAGCTCGGACCGCTGTCCGTGGAGGTACGCTCCGGGGTCGCCCGAGTGGCCGACGGGACCGGCAACGGGTCGATCGCCGGCGGCACCTCGCGACTCATGGACCAGGTACGCCGCCACGCGGCCGCCGGGATCGACCTGGCCATGCTGATGAAGGCCGCCAGCCTGCGGCCGGCGTCGGTGGTGGGCATCGACGCGGGCCGCATCGAGCCCGGCGCCCGCGCCGATCTCGTGCTCACCGACGAGTCGCTGCAGCCGACCCGGGTGATGCGCGGCGGGGCCTGGCTGACCTCGTAGATCGGCCTCGTATTCTGGGCACCATGTCCTCCACGAAGCCCGACGACTCCTCCCCACTCATCGCCGGACTCGTTCCCAAGTGGGCGGTCGCAGCCTTCGCCGTCGACGTCTTCTTCGTGCTCCTCTTCGCCTTCGCCGGACGCCAGTCTCACGACTCCGGCCCGGCGCTCGTCGTGCTCCGCATCGCCTGGCCCTTCCTGATCGGGCTCGCCGTGGCCTGGGCCGTCCTCGCCTGGCGCCGTTGGTCGGCCGCTCGCACCTGGCCTGCGGGCGTGGTCGTCTGGCTCGGGACGTACGTCATCGGGATCGTGCTGCGCGGCCTCTCCGGCGAGGGTCTCGCCTCGGCCTTCCTGGTCGTCTCGCTCCTCTTCCTCGGCCTCACCCTGGTCGGCTGGCGCGGCTACGTCAGCGCCAAGCTCCACTACCGCTCCCGGCGCCTCGCCGACTGACCCCTGCCGAGGCGTCAGGCCCGCCGGCCGAGGCGTCGCCTAGGTCGGTCGACTTGGCATCGCAGTGCCAACTCGACCGACGCAACTGACGCCTCGGCCGACGTAAGTGACGCTTCGGCTAGAGGGTGGCGGCTGCGGCTACCGGGTCGAAGCCGAAGGGGAGCTCGAGGCGGTGGGCGCGCATGAGGTCGGCGTTGGAGAGTACGTCGACGGTGCGGCCCTCGGCGGCCACGATGCCGCCGGCGAGGATGACGGAGCGCTCGCAGAGCTCGAGGGCGTACGGCAGGTCGTGAGTGACCATCAGGACCGTGACGTCGAGGTCGCGGAGGATGTCGGCGAGCTCGCGGCGGGAGGCGGGGTCGAGGTTGGAGGACGGCTCGTCGAGGACCAGGATCTCGGGGTCCATCGCCAGCACGGTGGCCACCGCGACCCGGCGGCGCTGACCGAAGGAGAGGTGGTGCGGGGGCCGGTCGGCGTACTCCTCCATGCCGACCTTCGTGAGCGCCTCGGTCACCTTCGCGTCCAGGGCTTCGCCGCGCAGGCCGAGGTTGGCGGGGCCGAAGGCGACGTCCTCGCGGACGGTGCCCATGAAGAGCTGGTCGTCGGGGTCCTGGAAGACGATGCCGACCCGGCGGCGGATCTCCTTGATGTTGGCCTTGGTCACGGGGAGCCCGCTCACCGCGACCGACCCGGCACCGGCGAGGTGGATGCCGTTGAGGTGCAGCACCAGCGTCGTCTTGCCGGCTCCGTTGGGGCCCAGCAGCGCGACCCGCTCACCGCGGTGGACGTGCAGGTCGACGCCGAAGAGCGCCTGATGGCCGTCGGGGTAGGCGAAGGCGAGGCCGCGTACGTCCAGGACTGGAGTGGTCATCTCGACAAGCTCGATACATCGCACCGGGGCATTCTCCCTGTGTAGCCGCGCGAGACCATAGCCAGGTGCACCCGCTCGCCGCGCTCGAAGGAGCGGATGAACAGCGCGCCGACCGAACGGGCGAGCACCGGCCAGTGGAGCGGGTTGCGGGCCTCGAAGCCTCGTGAGGCGCGCGCCACCGCCATCCGGCGCATCTCGTCGGTCACCACCTCGAGGTAGCGCACCATGAACGCCATGATCTGGACCAGCTGCTGAGGCAGCCGCAGCCGCTCCAGGCCGTGGACCAGCTCCTGGGGCGTCGTCGTCGCGGCCAGCAGCAGCCCGGCGATCACGCCGAGCGTGCCCTTGGCGAGCAGCCCCCACGCCGAGAGCAGACCCGACTCGCTGAGGCTGAGTCCGAGCACCTCGACCCGGGGCCCGTGCGCGATGAACGGCATCAGCACCGCGAAGACCACGAACGGCGTCTCCACGACCATCCGCTTCAGCACCCACCCCGGGCGCACCCGCGCCACCGCGCCGACCGTCACCAGGACGGCGAGGAAGAAGGCGTACGCAGCGAACCACTCCCGCGGCGCCGCCACCACCACGAGCATGAAGCCGATCAGCGCGAGGACCTTCAGATGGGCAGGCACCGGTTCAGGCCTCGTCGGAGGACTCGGTGGATCGGCGGCGTACGACCAGGGCGAGGCCCCCGGCGAGGACGAGCACGACCACGGTGCCGATCACGCCGGCGAGGCCGCCGGAGAGCCGGGCGTTGTCGACGCCCTTGGTGCCGTAGTCGGCCAGCGGGCCGTCAGCCGCGCCGTGCTCCGAGGCGCTGTCGAGGAAGCCGGTCTTGCCGGCGACGTACTCGAGGCCGTCGGGGTTGGCGGAGGCGTAGTAGGAGACCACTCCGGCCAGGAGCAGTGCGATGACGGCGATGCCGACGGCGACCCACCTGAACGGCACGTGCTTCTTCTCGGCCGTGCTCATGCCATCGACTCCTTCGGCTTGATCACCAGGTCGCGCTCGGCGATCACGCCTCGCGCGGCGTAGACGAGGTCGGGGCGTACGGACAGGATCGCGCCGACCGCGAGGAACGTGATCGCGCCCTCGCCCAGACCGATCACCGTGTGCCAGCCGAGCATCGCGGTGGCCAGCGTGGTCAGCGAGATGTCGGCGGTGCCACCGACCGCGTATAGCGCGGTGAAGACGGCCGCCGCGGCAGGGACGGAGAGGAAGGCGCCGATCGCAGCCGCGGGGGCGACCAGGCCGACCCGCTTCGGCAGCACCTTGATCAGCACCCGGCTCACGACCCAGCCGACGACCACGGTGGTGACGGCCATGAGCAGGATGTTGGTGCCGAGCGCGGTGATGCCGCCGTCGGCGAAGAGCAGTGACTGCACGATCAGCACGACCGAAACGCACAGCACCCCGGTCCACGGCCCCACCAGCACCGCCGCCAGGGCGCCGCCCATCAGGTGGCCACTCGTGCCCGCCCCCACCGGGAAGTTGAGCATCTGGGTCGCGAAGACGAACGCGGCGACGAGGCCGGCCAGCGGGGCGGTCTTGTCGTCGAGCTCGCGGCGCGCGCCGCGCAGCGCGACGCCTACCGCGACGACAGCGACTGCGCCGGTGGCGATCGACGTCGGGGCGTCGAGGAAGCCGTCGGGGACGTGCATGGTCACCTCATTGATCTGCGTGGGGGTCGGTCGAAGTGGAGCCCGAGGAATACTGCTAACGCGAACTTATCGCAATAGCGTCGCCCGTGCACTGTCCGGCCGGACGGTTGATCAAGACCTCAGATGTGTCAATCCGCTCTAAATGAATACTTCTAAAGTCATGACTGCGCGCGTACGGTCGAGGGCATGAGCAGCGCCGCCAACGACATCGTCATCTGCGAGCCCCTCCGCACCCCGGTCGGCCGGTTCCTCGGCGCCCTGGCGCCGCTGACCGCGACCGACCTCGCCACGACGGTCCTGCGCGAGCTGGTCGAGCGCACCGGCCTCCAGGAGGGCGACGTCGACGACGTCATCCTCGGTAACGGCTACGCGAGCGGCGAGAACCCCGCGATCGGCCGCATCGCGGCCCTCGACGCCGGCCTCGGCACCGGCGTCCCCGGTCTCCAGATCGACCGCCGCTGCGGGTCGGGCCTTCAGGCGATCCTGTACGCCGCGGGCTCGGTCGCCACCGGCGCCGCGAACCTCGTCGTGGCCGGCGGCGCGGAGTCGATGTCCAACGTCGAGCACTACGCGCTCGGGCTGCGCGGCGGGATCAAGCAGGGCGGCATCGAGTTGCTCGATCGCCTCGACCGGGCTCGCGAGACCGCGGGCGGCAAGGACCACCCGCTCCCCGGCGGCATGATCGAGACCGCGGAGAACCTGCGTCGTGACTACGGCATCGGGCGCGAGGAGCAGGACGAGTTCGCGCTGCGCTCCAACCAGCGGGCCGTGGCCGCCCACGAGGCCGGCAAGTTCGCCGACGAGCTGGTCCCAGTGACCGTCCCCGGCGGCCGCCGCAAGCCCGATGTCGTCGTCGACCGCGACGAGCACCCGCGTGCCGACATCTCTCTGGAGAAGCTCGCCTCGCTGCGCCCGATCCGGTTGAACGTCGACGAGAAGTCGACGGTCACCGCCGGCAACGCGTCCGGCCAGAACGACGGCGCCGCGATGTGCGTCGTGACCACTCGGGCCGAGGCCGAGAAGCGTGGCCTGACTCCGCTGCTGGCGCTCAAGTCGTGGGCCGTCACCGGCTGCGAGCCCGAGCGGATGGGCATCGGGCCCGTCCTCTCCAGCCGCGCCGCCCTCGATCGGGCCGGGCTCACCCTCGACGAGATCGGCCTGATCGAGCTCAACGAGGCCTTCGCCGCCCAAGTCCTCGCCGTCCTGCGCGAGTGGAAGATCGACGCCACCGACGAGCGGCTCAACCCCAACGGCTCGGGCATCTCGCTCGGCCACCCGATCGGCGCCACCGGCGCCCGCATCCTCGCCACCGCCGCCCACGAGGCGCAGCGGCGCGAGGCCCGGTACGTCCTGGAGACGATGTGCATCGGTGGCGGGCAGGGGCTCGCGGCGGTTTTCGAGTCGGTTCGCTGAAGCAGTCAGCAAGCGGCGTACGCCTTCTTTCATCAGTAGAGCCTTCGAGAGAGCAGGGAAGACATGGGTCTGGACAAGGTGGTCGGATCGGCCGCGGAGGCGGTTGCCGACATTCACAGCGGGGCCAGCCTGGCCGTGGGCGGCTTCGGGCTGGTGGGGATCCCGTGGTTCCTGATCGAGGCGCTGCGCGAGCAGGGTGCGGACGACCTGATGGTCGTCTCCAACAACTGTGGCGTCGACGGCGCCGGGCTCGGGCTGCTGCTCGACGACCACCGGATCTCCCGCGTGATCGCGAGCTACATCGGCGAGAACAAGGAGTTCGGCCGCCAGTACCTGGCCGGCGAGATCACGCTCGAGCTCACCCCGCAGGGCACGCTCGCGGAGCGGATGCGCGCCGGCGGCAGCGGGATCGGCGCCTTCTACACCCCGACCGGCGTCGGCACGATGGTCTCCGACGGCGGCCTGCCCTACCGCTACAACCCCGACGGAACGATCGCCGAGGCCTCCGAACCGAAGGAGGTCCGCGAGTTCCACGGCAAGCAGATGGTGCTCGAGGAGGGCATCATCACCGACTTCGCACTGGTCCGCGCGACCCGCGTCGACCGGGCGGGCAACGCCCAGTTCAACGCATCCACGCGCAACTTCAACGTGCCGGCCGCGATGGCCGGGCGGGTGACCGTCGTCGAGGCCGAGGAGGTCGTCGAGGTCGGCGAGATCGCCCCGGCCGACGTCCACCTTCCGGGGATCTTCGTGAAGCGGATCGTCGCGCTGACGCCTGAGCAGGCAGCGCGCAAGGACATCGAGAAGCGTACGACGCGCGGCGAGCGCCCGACCACAGCGAACAAGGAGGCCTGAGTCATGGCTTGGGACCGCAACCAGATGGCCGCGCGCGCCGCGCAGGAGCTGCAGGACGGCGACTACGTCAACCTCGGGATCGGCCTGCCGACGCTGATCCCCGACTACATCCCGGAGACCTCGACGGTCGTGCTCCACGCCGAGAACGGCATCCTCGGCGTCGGCCCGTTCCCCTACGAGGACGAGGTCGATCCGGATCTGATCAACGCCGGCAAGCAGACCGTGACGGTGCTCGCGGGGGCCTCCTACTTCGACTCGGCGACCTCGTTCGCGATGATCCGCGGCGGCCACATCGACGTCGCCGTCCTGGGCGCGATGCAGGTCTCGACCAACGGCGACATCGCCAACTGGATGGTCCCCGGCCAGATGGTCAAGGGCATGGGCGGCGCGATGGACCTCG
>JALZDD010000296.1 GCA_030862715.1 Actinomycetota bacterium
TCCGCGACGTGCTGAGATGGCGGACATGAGCGACGAACCTGCCCCCGAGCTGCTCGACATCGCGGCCGAGCTCTACGGGCTGCCGCTGGCCGACTTCACCCCGGAGCGCGACGCGCGGGTCAAGGACCTCAAGGGGACGCCCCTGGCGGCTCAGGTCAAGGCGCTGAAGAAGCCGTCGACCGCGGCATGGGTGGTGAACCTGCTGGTGCGCTACGAGACCGAGCAGGTCGAGCAGGTCATCTCGGTCGGTGCCCTGCTGCGTGAGGCGCAGACGGGCATGGACGCCGCTCAGCTGCGTGAGCTCACCAAGCAGCGCCGCCAGCTGACCGCGGCGGTGACGACCCGCGCTCGTGGCCTCGCGCGCGAGCACGGTCTCCGGGTGACTGAGGCGGTGGCGACCCAGGTCGAGGCGACGTTGACCGCGGCGATGATCGACGAGTCCGCCGCCCAGGCCGTACGCAGCGGCCTGCTCATCTCCGCACTGGCCGCCACCGGGATCGACGCCGTGAACGCGGCCGACGCGGTCGCGCTTCCGGACGCCTTGGGCTTCGAGGTCCCGGAGGTCGTGCCGCCGCCCCCAGAGCCGCTGCGAGCCGTCCCGGACCTGCCCGACACGGCGGCACTCGATGAGGCCCGTGAGGCGCTCACGGAGGCCGAGTCCGCACTGTCCGGTGCCGAGGAGGAGCGCGACAAGGCCATGTCGGCCTTCAAGGACGTCGAGGCGAGGTCGCTCCAGGTGAAGTCGGAGATCGACGAGCTACGCCGCCGGCTGGCGGACCTCGAGTCCACCGCCGCCGACATCGACGACGAGCTCACCGAGGCGGAGGAGGCCCGCAACTCCGCCGAGTCCGCGGTCTCGGAGGCCGCCGCCGCCCGGGACTCCGCGGCCGCGGAGGTCGAGCGCCTCGGCGGATAGGTCGGTCGCTGAAGGCGGGGAGCGGACCAGCCATGGCAGACTCAGGCGCCGTGAGCACCGACTGGCGCCAGTGGCACGAGCGCTACGACGACCCGGCATCCAGTCTGGTGCGACGTCTGAAGGCCGTACGCAACGAGATCGGCCGCCTGTTGGAAGATCGGCGGGGCGCGCCTACGCAGGTCACCAGCATCTGTGCGGGAGACGGGAGGGACCTACTGCCGGTCCTGGCAACGATGACCGGCGATGTCGATGCGGTCCTCGTCGAACTCGACACTGAGCTTGCCGACCGTGCGCGGGCCGGCGCCGCCGCGTTGAGTCTTGCTCGGGTACAGGTGCGCACCGGGGACGCCGGTCTCACGGGCACGCTGGCGGGGCTGCCGCCAGCAGACGTCTTTCTCGCCTGCGGCGTCTTCGGCAACATCACCGACTCCGACCTGGAGACGACGATCGGCGCCCTGCCGGCGCTCGTGGCCCCCGGTGGTGCCGTGATCTGGACCCGGGGCACGCATCTCGGCGATGACGAGCTGAGCGCGTATGCGGGGGATCCGGCGGACCTCGTCCGCGAGATCTTCATCCGTCACGATTTCACCGAGGAGACGCTCGTGCGTCCGGCGGACGCGGGCTTCAGAGTCGGGGTCCATCGACGGTCCGCGGATCCTGGGCACGCTGCTCCGCCCGAGAGAATGTTCTCGTTCGCCCGCTGAGCATCAGCCCTCGAACTTGCGTCCCATCCTCTTGCGCATCCGGACCAGCGGGACCGGTGCGCCGCCACGGTCGTCGGTGATCCGCTCGACCGGTTCGAAGCCGTACGCCGCGTAGAGCGGCTCGCCGGACAGGGTGCCCATCAGCTCGAGGGTGGTGAAGCCCTCCGCTGCCGCGGCTTCCTCGCAGAGGTCCAGGATCAGCCTGCCCACGCCGCGGCGGGCGAAGGCCGGGTTGGTGTACATCGCTCGCACCCTGGCCGGGTCCGTCGTTGGGTCGAGGAGCTTCGGCTCGCGGCCCGGGGTGTGGTCGCCGCCGTAGAGCGTCGCCCTTCTGCTCCAGCCGCCGCAGCCGGCGATCTCGTGGTCCTCTTCGACCACGAAGTACGTGCCGTCCTCGATCAGCTGGGTGTCGATGCCCATCACCGTGCGGCTCGAGGTGATCTGGGCTGCGGTCAGGAAGCCCTTCTGGAGCTCTCCGATCGACGTGTTCATGATCGCCGTCAGGGCTGGGATGTCTTCTCGAGTCGCGATGCGGTGGGTGAAGGGCACGGGGTGAGCCTGCCATTTCTCTTTCGGAGCCGCCGGAGCACCCGAGCGAAGCGAGGGCGGCGGAGGCGTGTCGAGACCAACACGGTTCTTCTTGTTGGGGAGATCTCGGTTAGCGACCGTTCTTCGTTTCGAGGTTCGCCGCCGACCCTTGCTTTGAGTGTTTCTCGATCGGGCGCCGCGTCAAGGACGCCCTTCGGGCGCCGCTGCGCGGTGGCCTTCGGCCATCCTTGACTCGACACCCGATCGAAGATTTCGCCTATAACGGGGCGGCGGCGAGAGAGTGGCGCGGTGCTCACGTTGCTTGTTCGCTGACTGCGTAACTCGGGGCTGACCTGCCTAAATGAGTCGCTTCGCGGTGCTCTCTCGCATATAATAAGGCCTATGTACGAGACCATCGACCGCCTCCTCGCAGGGCCGCCCTCGGGTGCGTCCGAGGGTGAGCTGGTCGACTGGATCAGCCGTCTCGAAGAGATCAAGTGCTCCGCCGAGGCCGTCCAAGCCGAAGCAGCAGTACGTCTCGACGAAGCCGTTCGGGCACGCCAGGCCGAGGCCGGGGTCCCGGCCCGCAAACTCGGCGAAGGCGTCGCCTCGCAGATGGCGTTGGCGCGGCGGGTCTCGCCGGAGAAGGGCGCGAAACTGCTCGGGCTCGCGAAGATCCTGCTCGCGGAGATGCCGCACACCTTCGCGCTGATGAAGGCCGGCCTGTTCTCCAGTGGCAGGCCACCATCCCCGCCCGGGAGACCGCGTGCTTGTCGGTGGAGGACCGTCGGGTCATTGACCAACAGCTCTGCGCCACCGGACCGGGTGGGGAGCCTGCCAAGGCGGTGGCGATGGGGCTGCGGCAGCTCGAGAACGCCGCCAAGAAACTCGCCATCACCCTCGACCAAGCCTCCGTCGTCGCCCGCGCCGCCCACGCCGCGAAAGACCGACGCGTCACCCTGCGGCCGGCACCCGACGCCATGACCTGGCTCGGCGCACTGCTGCCGGTCAAGGACGGCGTCGCCGTCTTCGCCGCGCTCGACCAAGCCGCGAAGGCTGCCCACGCAGCAGGCGATGAACGCACCCGCGGCCAGGTCATGGCCGACACCCTCGTCGACCGGATCACCGGCCGCGCTGAGGTTGGGGGCAAGCCTCGGATCGAGGTCAAGATCGTGATGACCGCCGACGCCCTCACCGGCGACGCCGATCAGCCGGCCAGGGTGGAGGGCTACGGACCCGTCCCCGCGACCTGGGCCCGCGACGCACTCAACGACGCCGAGGTGTTCGTCCGGCGGCTGTTCACCGACCCGGCCGGGCAGTTGGTTGCGATGGAATCGCGCTCACGGAAGTCCCCGGAGGGACTGGCCGAGTTCATCACCACGCGTGACGGCGGGATCTGTCGCACCAACGGCTGTGATGCGCCGATCTGGAACATCGACCACGTCGAACGCTACGCGGACGGCGGCGAAACCAGCGCCGAGAATCTCCAGGGTTTATGTGAGCGATGCAACCAGGCCAAGGAAGCCCTCGGCTGGCGGGCCAGACCAGGGCCCGACGGCAGCATCATCACCATCACACCCACGGGCCATGCCTACACCAGTCCGCCACCCGACACTTGGGCACAACCCCCGCCAACCTGGTCCCGAGTCGAGTTCGGGCTGCGCGACGTGCTGTTGGAATCTGCCGCCGCTGCCTGAGCCGTCAGAGCTCCTCGAGGGTGTCCTCTCCGGAGGCGGCGTCGTAGAGGTAGACCTGCTCGCCGGCGCGGGGGTCGCGGGCGGAGAGCACGTGGAAGGTGGGGGAGGCCGGGTCGGCGAGGTCGACGACGGACGCGCCGGCGCCGAGAACGCCGCGTACGAGATGCGGCGGCGCGGTCGTGTCGATGCGGGTGACGACGCCGGGCGTCACCCAGACGGGGACGCCGGCGAGGAACCCGCTGACCTGGAAGTGCAGGTGTCCGGTGAGGATCGCGCGTACGTCGCTGCTCCGCACCACCCGGCCGAGGGCGGAGATGTTGCGGAGGACGACATCGGCGACGTAGGGGACCGAGGCGAGGTGAAGCGGCGGATGATGCAGGACGAGGACGGTTCCGTCGCGTACCGGAGTGGCCAGCTCGTTCGCGAGGCAGGCCAGCTGGTGCTCGTCGAGGAAGCCGTGGGTCTTGCCCGGGACCAGGCTGTCGATGGTGATGACCCTGAGCTCACCCAGGAAGCTGACCGCCGCGCACAGCTCCGAGGCCGGATCCAGCAGCCGGCCGCGGTCGCTCCCGTCGGGATCGCGATGCCCGCTGCCGAGCACCTCACGGAACGGTCCGCGGGCATCGTGGTTGCCCGTCGAGTAGAGGTGCGGGATGCCGCGCTCGGCCGCGAACGCGCCCACCCGCTCCAAAACCGCGCCGCATCCGGCGGCCGAGCCGTCATCGGCGATGTCACCGCTGACGACAACGGCGTCCAGCCCGGGCACATGGCGGGCATCGCGCAGGATGCCCTCGAGCGCAGCGACGGCGTCGACACCGTCCATGTCGACGCCGCTCGCGGTGACATGGGTGTCGGAGAGATGCAGGATCCGGGTCAACGTGTGCTTCCTGTCCGAGTCGAAGGGGGTCAGGTGGTGAAGGCCGACATGCGAACCTCGGCCACGCCGTCGTGCTCGCCGAGGACGGCGACGTCGAGGTAGTGGGCGTCGACCTCCTCCCCGACCTGGGTGAGGTCGACCTGGACGCAGGCGATCGCGTCACTGCAGCCGGCCTCGCCCAGCGCAGGGGAGCCGGGAAGCCGTGAGAGCCAGATGTCGAGATCGGGACGCGGGACCGCGAGGGTGCCCTCGATCTGCCAGTCCTGGAACCCGACATAGGTGCAGGTCGCAGCCGAGGTCGCGGTCGGCAGGTCCGGCACGCCGACCGACTGGGCGAGCTCGACGCAGTCGATCGGCTCGGCCTCCGCGGACTCAGCGAGGTCAGCGCCGACCCAGGCGACCAGCCCGACGAGACCGACCAGCATGAGGACGACGAACACAGCACCCGCGACGAGCGCCCAGCCCCACCAGGGCACCCGTCGCCGTGCGTTCATGCCCACTGTCGGGAACGCTCGACAGCCCGGGTCCACGAGGCGTACGCCTCATCGGCCGCCTCACGACGCGACGCGTCGGGGGAGAAGGTCCGGTCCAGGGCCCAGGTCTCGCGGATCTCGTCGAACGAGGACCACACGCCGACGCCGAGGCCGGCGAGGAAGGCCGCACCGAGGCCCGTGGTCTCGACGAAGCGTGGTCGAGAGACGTCGACGCCGAGCTGGTCGGCCTGGAGCTGGCACAGCAGATTGTTGGCGGCCGCGCCGCCGTCGACGTTGAGCGAGGCGACGGGCGTCGGCATGGTGGCCATCACGTCGCGCACCTCGAAGGTGATCGCCTCCAGGGTCGCCCGGACGATGTGGGCACGGGTGGTGCCGCGGGTGATGCCGATGATGGTGCCGCGGGCGTCGGGGTCCCAGTGGGGCGCGCCGAGGCCGGTCAGAGCGGGCACGAACACGACGCCCTCGGACGAGGTCACGGTGCGTGCCAGCGCCTCGGTCTCCGCGGCCGAGCCGATGATCTGCAGGCCGTCGCGCAGCCACTGCACCGCGGCGCCGGTCACGAAGATCGAGCCCTCGAGGACGTAGGTGACCTCTCCGCCGGGCGACATCCAGCCGGGCGAGGTGAGCAGCCCGGACTCCGACCGCTGCGGTGCGGTGCCGGTGTTGGTCAGCACGAACGAGCCGGTGCCGTAGGTGCACTTGGAGTCGCCCACCTCGAACGCGGCCTGCCCGAACAGCGCGGCCTGCTGGTCCCCGGCCACCCCGGCGATCGGCAGCGAG
>JALZDD010000751.1 GCA_030862715.1 Actinomycetota bacterium
GGCGTAGCCAGTGTGCGAGGGCTGCATCGAGGCGACGAGCCCCGCGCCGACCACCCGTCGTACGTCCGCCAGCGGCAGCGTCTCGAGGTGCTCCACCCGGTGCCGGACACCTCCAGTGTCCACGCCGATCAAGGACTCGACGACGTGGCGTACGCCGGCGTCCCCGATGGCGTGGGTCGCCGTCTGGACCCGGCGGGAGGCGAAGTGCCGGACAGCCCGGGTGTAGGACGCCGGGTCGCGCCAGAACGCGTCGGCACCCTGCCCATGGCAGTCGGCGTGGTCCAGCCAGGCGGTGCCGCCCTCGACGGTTCCGTCGATGAAGAACTTCACGCCGCCCACGGCCCAGCTCCGGCCGCGACGCCCCTGGAGCGCATCGACGTCCGCGAGGTCGTCCTCCGGCATGCACCACGGCATCACCCGCAGCCGGACAGACAGCTCAGCCGATTCCTCGACCGCGGCGAGCACGTCGAGCGCGTCGCCCTCTGCATCCATCATCACCCCGCCCGTGAGCCCGGTCGCCGCCATGCTGTCCATCACCTCGAGGAGCCGCTTGTGGAGCTCGGCCTGCTCCATCGGTGGGATGAGGTCGCGCACGGTCTCCATCGCGGCATGCTCCAGCAGCAGCCCGGTCGGCCGGCCGGCGTCGTCGCACACGATCTCGGCGCGCTGCTCGAACCGGCGGGGTCCGGTGACACCGGCTCGGCGCAGTGCCTCGTCGCTGGCCAGCGACGAGTGGCCGTCGTACAGGACGATGACGACCGCGGCTCCCGGGAGCACCTCCTCCAGCACCCTGTTGGTGATCGGGGCACCGCCGAAGGCGTTGTGGTCGAGGCCGAAGCCCGTCACCCAACCGTCCCTGCCGGGCAAGGCGCCCGCGAGCGCGGTACGCAGGTCGTCGAGGTTGCGGCAGCCGGAGAGGTCGGCGCCGGCGAAGGCAGTCACCCCGAACAGGGCGTGCAGGTGCCCGTCGACCAGGCCGGGCGTCACTGTGGCGCCGGCGAGGTCGACGACCTCGGTCGTGGCGCTCCGCAAAGCCAGGGCATCATCATCGAGCCCGACGATCCGGTCCCCGCGGATCGCGACGGCACGGGCCGTGGGACGGGCTGGATCGAGGGTACGGACGGTGGCCCCCACCAGGATCAGGTCGGCACTCACGACGCCGCCACATCCGGGGTGCTGTCGCACGTCGCGGCGACGCCTTCGAAGACGGCACGGCGGTTGCGGCGCAGCCAGACCGCCCACACCACGCCCAAGGCGCAGGTGACGGGGATGGTGAGCAGCAGCACCTGGTTCACCAGACCGGTGCTTCCGGTCAGGAAGGAGATGTTCTTCGCGGAGAGCACGATCGCGAACAGCATCAGGCCGGCGGAGACGACCGGGGCGACGACGGTGCGCCAGACCCCTTCGTTCGTGGACCGCTTGCGGAAGTAGGCGACGACCGAGATCGCGGCGGCGACCTGCAGCAGCAGGATCCCGAAGATTCCGGGGGTGTTCACCCAGATCAGCAGCTGGGTGTAGGGGTCGGCGTGGGCGATCGCGAAGCCTCCGACGATGACCAACGCCAGCGCGGTCTGCAGCAGTCCGGCGACGTATGGCGCCCGAGTCCTCGGATGCACCTTCGTCAGGACCGCGGGCAGCAGACCCTCGGCGGCGATGGCCAGCGCGTAGCGGGTCACCGCGTTGTGGAAGGCGACCAGGCTCGCGACCACACTGGTCGCGATGAGCAGGTGCATGGCCGTGGTGAACCAGGTGCCGAGGTACGTTTCGCCGGCGACGAAGAACAGGCCCACGCCATTCGTGGTGGCCGCCTCGACCGCTCCGGCGGCGCCGAATGCCTGGACGATGCTCCACACGATGAACGCGTAGGTGCCCGCGAGGACCGCGACGGCGAGGTAGGTCGCCCGCGGGATGGTGCGGCGCGGGTCGCGGGTCTCGCGGCGGTAGATCACCGTGGCCTCGAAGCCCATGAAGGCAGCGAAGGCGGTCGGCAGGATGACGGTCATCGGCTGTACGAACACGTTGTCCGGTGCGAACGAGTCGAGGCCGAGCCCTTCGCCGCTGCCGCCTTGGACGAGGATCGCGATGGCGAGGACCAGGAGCAGCCCGGTCTCCGCAGTGAGCAGCACCGCGAGGAACTTCGCGCCGAAGTCGACGCTGCGGAAGCCGACGTACCAGACGATGACCACGCAGACGATGGCATAGACCCACCACGGCTGATCGATCCCGAACACCTCGGCGAAGGTGCTCTGGATGGCGACGCCGGCGAGACCGTAGACGCCGATCTGGAGCGCGTTGTAGGAGACCAGGGCCACGAGCGCGGAGACGACACCGGCCGTACGACCGAGCCCGACCGCGATGTAGGAGTAGAACGCGCCGGCGTTGTCGATGTGCCGCGACATGGTCGTGAAGCCGACGGCGAAGATGGCGAGCGATACGCCCGCGAAGACGTACGCCGCCGGCGCCCCGATTCCACCGATCACCAGCGCGAGCGGCGCGACACCGACCATCACCATCAGTGGTGCGGCGGCCGAGACAACGATGAAGACGAGATCACTGGTGCCGAGAGCGTCGCGCTTGAGTCCGGGCGATGACCCGGTTGTGTCGGTGGTGGAGATGGGCATGGGGCGGTCTCCTTATTAATCGAAACCGATTAGATTTAGGTTGTGCGGTAGCGTACGACTCCTGAGCCTCGAAGGGAAGAGTTTCTCGTGACACAGATCACTCAGCGGCGCGCCGGGCGCCCCCGTAAGGCGCTGCTGGACCGCGACCGGATCGGCGCCACGGCGCTCGAACTGGTCGACGAGACCGGCGACTTCACCCTTCCTGAGCTCGCCCGACGGCTCGGCGTACAGACCGCCTCGCTGTACCACCACGTCGATGGCCGCACCGGTGTCATCGAG
>JALZDD010000770.1 GCA_030862715.1 Actinomycetota bacterium
GCTCCTCGCCGTCATCGAGGGCGGTCGCGGCGCCGTGCTCGACGGGGAGCGGCGGGCCGTCGGTGCGTACGATCGTCGTCTCGGCGGGCGCGCCGGCGACCGCCACCACCGCGGGGCCGGTGAAGCGCAGGACCGCGCCGCCGCCGGCGAGCTCGAATCCTGCCGCTCCAGGGGCGTTGCCCACGGCGCGGTTCGCGGCCCGGAGGGCGCGGCGGTCGGCCGTTCCCGAGGCGGAGACGCCGAGCGCGGCATGGCCGGGGCGGCCGAGGTCCTCGAGCACCAGCTGCAGGCCGGGACGTACGACCTCGACGCCAAAAATATGCACCGCGGGGTGCTCCGCGGCGTCGCCCGAGGGAGCGGACTCTTTCACAGAGACCGACTCACGTTCGAGCCGCTCGAACCGCACGGTCATCCCCGGCGCGAGCAGGGCGGGCGGATCCCGGTGCAGATCCCACATCGGCGCATCGGTACGCCCGATCAGCTGCCAGCCACCCGGGCTCTCCCGGGGGTAGACGCCTGAGAACGTCCCGGCCAGCCCGACCGAGCCAGCCGGGATCCGGGTGCGCGGAGAGGAGCGCCGCGGTACGTCGAAGAGCGGGTCGTCGCCGACGAGGTAGCCGAAGCCGGGCGCGTAGCCGGTGAAGGCCACTCGCCAGTTCGCGGCCGTGTGGCGTGCGACGACCTGCTCGGCGCTGACCCCGAGCAGCTCGGCGACCTCGTCGAGGTCCTGCCCGTCATAGCGGACGCCGATCGTCACCGAACCGGCGGTCGGTAGGCCACCGTGGACGGCTTCGACCCGACCCAGCTCCTTCGCGAGGCTGACCTCGTCGACCAGCGTCGGGTCGAACCGGACGAGCACGGCCCGAGCGGCGGGCACCAGCTCGACGACACCGGTCGGCGGCGCGGCCACGAGCGCCGCGTGCAGCCGCATCGCGCCCTCGAGGTCGTCCTCCTCGACCAGCAGCGCCTGGTCCGATGCGATGAGAACGCGCCTCACGCCAGATACTCCGCATCCCGTACGTCGGTGATGAACATGTGACCGGGCGCGTGGGTGAGCGCGAACGGTGGGCGCGAGTCCATGATCGCGGCCTGCGGCGTGACCCCGCACGCCCAGAACACCGGCACCTCGCCGTCGCGCACCTCCGGTGGGTCCCCGAACTCGGGAGCGGCGAGGTCGGCGATGCCGAGCGAGGCCGGGTCACCGACATGCACCGGCGCACCGTGCACCGCCGGATAGCGCCCGGAGATGCGTACGGCATCGGCGACGCGGTCAGCGGGGATCGGGCGCATCGAGACCACCATGTCGCCGCGCAGGCGCCCGGCGGGCGCGCACGCGCGCGACGTGCGGTACATCGGCACGTTGCGGCCGAGCTCCTGGTGACGGATCGGGATCTCGGCGTCGGCCAGGCCCGCCTCGAACGTGAAGCTGCAGCCGATCAGGAACGAGACCAGTTCGGGGTGCTCCTCCCACGCCGCGCTCGCGTCGGTGACCTCCTCGGTCAGCACGCCATCACGCCAGATCCGGTACGCCGGGATGTCGGTGCGCAGGTCGGAGCCGGGCGCCAGCGTCGACTCGTAGGCGCCCGGGTCGAGCACCTCGAGCACCGGGCACGGCTTCGGGTTGCGCTGCGCGAAGAGCAGCACCTCGAAGGCCCAGTCGGCCGGCACGGAGATCAGGTTCGCCTGCACCAGGCCGTGGGCGACGCCGCTCGTCGGTGCGACCTCGCCCGCCCGGTAGGAGGTGCGCGCGGCGCGAGCCTGGGCGAGCTGGGTGATGCTCGCGGTCATGCCGCGGCTCCGGCGAACGGCGCGATCACGATGCCCTCGGCCTCGAGCAGGGAGCGGGTCGCGGCGGCCATGCGAATCGCCCCGTCGCTGTCGCCGTGCACGCAGATCGAGTCGGCGCGTACGGCGACGTCGGTGCCGTCGATCGCTTGGACCACACCCTCGCGCGCGAGCCGCAGCATGCGGGCCGCGACGGCGTCGGCGTCGTGCAGGACCGCACCGGGCTCGGCGCGCGAGACGAGCTCGCCGCCGGGTGTGTAGGCGCGGTCCGCGAAGGCCTCCGCGGCCGTCGCGAGCCCGGCGCTCTCGGCGACGTCGAGCACGACGCCGCCCGCGAGCCCGAGCAGCACGAGGGACGGGTCGATCGCCTTGACCGCGGCGACCACGTCACGCGCCTGTCGCTCGTCGCGGGCGATCGTGTTGTAGAGGGCGCCGTGCGGCTTCACGTAGCGGACCGCGCCGCCGACCGACGAGGTCAGGCCGAGCAGGGCGCCGAGCTGGTACTCGACGTGTGCCTGCAGCGTCGCGGAGTCGATGTCCATGGCGCGGCGTCCGAAGCCCTCGTAGTCGCGGTAGCCGGGGTGCGCGCCGATCGTGACGCCGTTGGCGACGGCGTCGGCGAGCGTCGTACGGATCCCCTCGGGGGTGCCGGCGTGGAACCCGCAGGCGACGTTGGCGCTCGAGACGATCGCGAGCATCGCCGCGTCGTCCGCGACCACCCGGTCGGGGGCGTTCTCGCCGAGATCGGAGTTCAGGTCGATGGTTGCTGACATGTCGTTCACGGTGCTCACGCTCCAATGCCGATGAAGGCGAAGATCGGGCGGATCGAGACGATGCCCATGTACCAGCTGAGCAGGGTCGCGATCGTCCCCAGAGCCAGCAGCCACACCGGGTAGCGGTAGCCGCGGAGGACGTCGCGCTGACGGAACCAGCCGATGTACATGAAGATCGTCATGCCGATCGGGAGGATCAGACCGTTGAAGCCGCCGACGAAGACCAGGATAGCCGCGGGTGCGGCGCCGATCAGCAGGTAGAGGACGAGGGAGACCAGGATGAAGGCGACGGTCGCGAGCTGCAGCGGCCAGCCGGCTCCGAGCTTCTTCGAGAAGGTCGAGATGAAGGTGGCCGAGGTGTAGGCGGCGCCGATGACCGACGTGATCGCCGCGGCCCAGAAGATCGCCCCGAAGATGCGGATACCCGCGTCACCGAGCACCGCCCCGAACGCCTGACCGGCCGGGTTGGCCGCCTGGCTCGAGAAGTCGAGGGTGACTCCCGAGGCGACGACACCGAGGATCGCGAGGAAGAGTACGTAGCGCATGATCCCGGTGACGAGGATGCCGCTCATCGAGGCACGGTGCACGGCCGGGACGTGCTCGGGGCCGGTCAGGCCGGAGTCGAGGTAGCGGTGGGCGCCGGCGTAGGTGATGTAGCCACCGACGGTGCCGCCCACGATCGTGGTGATCGTCGCGAAGTTGAGCGTGTCGGGCACGAAGGTCTGACGCAGCGCGTCGCCGACCGGAGGCTGCGACGCGATCGCGACGAAGAGCGTCAGCCCGATCATCAGCAGACCGAGCCCGAGCACGACCACGTCGACGACGCGGCCGGCCCGCTTGTACATGAAGATGCCGATCGCGAGCAGCGCCGAGAGCAGGCCGCCGACCTTCGGCTCGATGCCGAGCAGGGCGTTCAGGCCGAGACCCGCACCCGCGATGTTGCCGATGTTGAACGCCAGGCCACCGATCACGATGAGCGTCGCCAGCACGTGACCGGAGTACGGCACCGCCTCGTTCGCCAGGTCGCCGGCCCGTTTGCCGGCGACGGTGATCATGCGCCACACGTTCATCTGCAGCGCGAAGTCGATCAGGATCGAGGCCAGGATCGCGAAGGCGAACGCCGCCCCGAGCTGCGCGGTGAAGGTCGCGGTCTGGGTGATGAAACCGGGGCCGATGGCCGAGGTGGCCATCAGGAAGATGGCGCCGAGGATGGGTCCTCGGCGGGAACGGGCGAAGCTCTTCGCGCGCTCGGCGCTGGTCGTCTCTGTCATGGGGGACTCCTGCCATCAACGGGCTGTGTGGCTGGGGCCACACTCTTTGTGTAGTACAAGATGGCATAGATTGTTCTACAACAACACCCACCATTGTTAAAATGGTGTTTCGATTGTCCGCGGATGCGATTCCCCTAGGATGCGTTCATGCCCGATGTCGAGGACACCCTGACGAACGCCCTGCGCCGACGGATCATCGACGGCGAGTTCGCGCCCGGCACCCGGCTGTCGGAGATCTCCCTCGCCGAGAGGCTCGGCGTCTCGCGCAACACGCTCCGAGAGGCGTTCCGCGTGCTGGCGGAGCAGGGGCTCATCGAGCACGTACCCCATCGAGGGGTCTCGGTCGCCTCCCCCACCGTGGCAGACGTCGTCGACATCTATCGGGCACGGCGCTACGTCGAGCCCGCCGCCCTGGCCGCGGGCTCCCCGCTGCATCCCGCGGTGACGGCGATGCGTGAGGCAGTGGACCTGGGCGAGACCAGCCTCGAGGCGCGCGACTGGCGCACGGTCGGCACGGCCAACATGGCGTTCCACGACGCCATCGTGGCCCTCGCCGACAGCCCGCGTCTCGAGCGCCTGTTCCGCGACATCGCCGCCGAGCTGCGACTCGCGTTCCTCGAGATCGACAACCCCGAGGCGCTGCACGCACCGTTCGTCACACGCAACCGCTCCCTGCTCGAGACCTTCCTCGAGCAGGGAGGACCTGCGGCCGCTGAGGAGCTGCGCGGCTACCTCATCCTCTCCGAGCAGACCGTGCTCGGAGCCTTCACGCGACTGCGCCGCGGCTGACGAGGGCGCGCAGGCGCTCGTCGCGAGGCCAGGCACCGGCCCAGACGAGGACCGCGGTGGCGATGGCGAAGACGGTGTTGAAGGCCGGCTGCCCGAAGACCAGGTTCACCGTGACCGCGCCGCCCAGGTAGGCGGTGATCAGGATCGTCCCCATCGCCCGGGTGGCCGGGACGTGGTAGGCGACCAGCGACAGGCCGAGGACGGCGCCGCAGACGACCGGGAACCAGCCCGGTGCGCCGATCTTGTCGTTGAAGTCCATGACGGGCTCGACCTGCAGCAGGTGCGTGACGATGTCGAAGCCGAGGAACAGGGTGACCAGGACGGTGATGACCCAGCCGGCTCGTTGTGCGTTGGTGCTCATCTCGATCTCCTCAGAGGTGGGTGCTGATGCTCTTACCCACGCGTCGAGCGTGCACCGGCGATCTCGACATCGCCTTTCACTTTTTCTCGAGAGCAGCGGCGGCGACCTTCAGATCGGCGACCAGACCGTCGTACGTCGCCTGCCTCTCGTCCTCCGCCCTGAG
>JALZDD010000788.1 GCA_030862715.1 Actinomycetota bacterium
TGACCCAGTCCGCGGGAACGGCGGCCGGCTCCGGCATCGCCTGCTCGCCGTACTCCACCATGGGAGGCCGTACGTCGTGCTCGACGCCGTCGCCGGCGAGCTCGGCCCAGATGCGTCGCCCGTCGACACGCTCCTCGATCCCCCACGACTTGGCCAGCACCGACACGATCGCCAACCCGCGCCCGGTGGTGCCCTGGCTCTCGACAGGAGGCGGGGCCACGGCAGGAAGCGGGACCAGCGCGCCGTCGTCCTCGACGCTGAGTCGCACGGCTGGCTCGAGGTCACGCAGGCGGATGTGCATGTAGGGGCTGCCGCTGTGCAGGGCCGAGTTCGCCGCCATCTCGGTGATGCACAGGGCGGCGTCGTCGACGAGATGCTCACGGCCCCACTCCAGGAGACCGTCGGTGACGAATCTGCGCGCGCCCGGCACGCTGGCGGTCTCAGCGGCGAGGCGCACCCGCAGCTCAGGACGGCCACCGTCGCGCACGGACATCATGGGGTCAGTGTGCCTTGCATTCGCGGCGGCCGTCACCGGTTGAACCCTCCGAGAGCGCCGATCAGTGGGCGGCCATTGAGTGCCGGGCGCGGTGCCGGCGGACGGCGGCGCGGTTGGCGCAGCGGACCGAGCAGTAGCGCTGGCGTCCGTTGCGGGTGACGTCCACGACCACCGCGGAGCATGGGTCCCCCTCCACCTTCCCCGCTTCGCACCGGCTCAGCCGATGGATGCCCCGAGTGGTCAGGTGCAGCGCCGTGCCCACGCTGATCACCGCTCGCAGCACGTCGGGAAGGGAATCGTTGGTGTCGTCGCGGTAGTGGATGTGCCACCCTTCGTGCCCGTGATCGGTCAGCCTCGGATAGGCGGTCGCCTGCGCCATCAGTTCGTTGAGCAACCGCGCCCGTTCACCCGGCTCCGACGCATCGACGACGCGAAGCCACTCATCGATCACCTGCCGAGTGCGCGTGTGGTCGTCCGGAGACTCGGCGAAGTCCATCGTCATCCCGAACTCCCGGGTCCGAGCCTCGATGCCGACCCGGTCCGCAGGCCAGTCGTCGGCGAGCGAGGCGGCCATGAGCACGGCGTACTCTCCGTAAGGGTTGAGATGCATAAGACCATTACAGCAGAGTGGGGACCATGACCGACAGCGCAACCGAGGAGTCCCGGCGTGCGGACGCCACCCACGACCACGGCTGGCTCACCGAGTCCAGCCATCAGACCTCGGAGGGCCGGGTCGTCTATGTGCGCTGTGCAGTCTGCGGCGTACGCCGCGTCGACCTCCAGCCTCATCCGCTCCTACCGCCGCGCGCGCTGAGCCGCGAGCAGGGCTGACAGGAGGAGCGCTCCTCCACCGCGTACGCAGTTGTCGCGTTGCTCTTGGTTCCTAGCGGTGATCGGTGGTCATCCGCAGGCGGCCACCGCATCCGGGGTTGCTGCATCGATCGCCGCGAAGTCGAGGTGGCCGATTCCCTGGCTCTTGCCGCCTGCGCCCTGCGCCATCACGGTGCGGACGTTGATCGCGGTCCACGGCTCGACGCCGGTGGCGTGTGCGAGGATCTCGATGCCCGCGTCACACAGACCGGTGAACTCGAAGGCGAGGTCGTGGAAGCTGGCGAATCCTTGGGAGTCGGCCATCCCGGCAGCGCCCTGCTGGACGGCGTGCTTGTTGAAGCAGAAGTGTGCATTGGCCGGGCCGACCGACATGGCTACGGCAGCGACAGCGGAAACGGCCACGATGGCCGCACGGCGAAGAATCATTGTGTCCCCCTGGGTATGTATCTGACTTCTCAGAGACTGCCCCCAGCGAGCGGGCCAGGCATGACCCGTATGAGGTATTGGGCGTCCCAGGGTGGTTCGGGCCGAGTCAGGCAGGCTGGGCGTCGCGCAGGCGCTGCGAGATGACGGTGGTGACGCCGTCGCCGCGCATGGTGACGCCGTAGAGGGCGTCACCGACCTCCATGGTGCGCTTCTGGTGGGTGATGACGAGCAGCTGCGAGGACTCGCGCAGCTCCTCGTAGATCTCCAGGAGCCTGCCGAGGTTGGTGTCGTCGAGCGCGGCCTCGACCTCGTCGAGGATGTAGAACGGCGAGGGGCGCGCCTTGAAGAGCGAGACCAGGAACGCGACGGCCACCAGGGATCGCTCGCCGCCGGAGAGCAGCGAGAGCCGCTTGACCTTCTTGCCCGGCGGCCGCGCCTCGACCTCGATGCCGGTGGTGAGCATGTTGTCCGGGTCGGTGAGCACGAGCCTGCCCTCACCGCCCGGGAAGAGCCGGGCGAAGACGTGGTCGAAGGCGACGCGTACGTCCTCCCAGGCCTCGG
>JALZDD010000790.1 GCA_030862715.1 Actinomycetota bacterium
CGACACCCTGGAAGAGGCGATCGAAGGGCAGCGGGAGTTCGCGCAGCTGCACGCGACGCACTGGCCGGAGTGCAAGGTCGTCGCCACCCTGCGCCAGATCTCCGAGGCCGACTGACGCCTGCAGGTCTGCTGCCTCGGCGGTGGCTCAGGCGCCGCCGAGGTGCAGGGAGGCGTAGGTCTCCTTGACGAAGCGGAGGTGGCTCCAGGTCTGGGCCTCGCGGACGCCGTCGAGCTCGCGGATGTGGTCGAGGACGCCGACGAGGTCGCCGGAGGTGGCGGTGTTGACCGTGAGCAGGGCGTCGTAGCGGCCCAGGGTGCGGGCCACGAAGGTGACCGCGGGGAGCCGGGCGAGCTGCTCGGCGATCGGCCGGTGGGCGGCGCCATCGAGACGGAGGCCGATCCCGGTCGCCGTACGCCGCTCCCGACCGGAGTGACGGACGACGGCGCCGACCCGGACGACGTTGCCGTCGAGCAGCCGGACCACACGCCGGCGCGTGCCGGCGGGGGAGAGGCCGACGCTCGCGGCCAGGTCGACGTAGGACGCGCGGCCGTTGGTCTGCAGCGCGCGCAGCAGGGCGTAATCGGTCGCATCGAGCGACCCGGCGGCGGGCGCGGGGCCGACCGGGGCGGCGACGTCGCGGATGACCTCGGTGTAGAGCAGTGTCTCCGTGGTGACGATGCCCTCGATCGCGCGCACCTCGGCGAGGGCGTCGTCGATGCGGCCGATGTCCTTCGCCCGCAGCTCCAGGACCAGGGCGTGCTGGCCGCTGGTCATCGAGACCAGCGTGGTGTCCTCGCGCGCCGCGGCGGCCTGTGCGACCTGGGTCGCGGATCCGTCCACGGTGACCGAGACGTGGGCGAGCACGTCATGCCCGAGAACGGCAGGGTGGACGACGCCCCGGACGTCGATGTGCCCCTCGGTCAGCAGCCGCTGGACCCGGGTGGCCGCCGCTGATCGGGAGAGGCCGACCTGGGCGGCGATCTCGCGGTGGGTGAGGCGACCGTCCTCCTCGAGCAGGACGAGGATCGCCTCGTCGGTGCTGTCGAGGACGCCGGGCGTGATTTCGTTCGACATTTTTTGGGAGCGTCTCCAGGGTTGGATCGATCCTCAATGGAGGGGATCTGATGCCATTATGACGGATTCTCCGATCGCGACCGGCATATCGACAGCTATTGCGGCCAGGTTAAGAACGAAACGATTGCGGTGACGTTCCGGATGCTCCTACAGTGACGCAGATCTCAGCCGACCCACAGACCGCATCCCCAGGAGGCCCGGTGCCCACGGACCCGATCACCAGCACGCAGCACCAGCCGCCGAGGGTCACCGAGGTCGAGCAGCACGGCGTGGAGCCGATCCCCGACCCCGAGCGCAGCGCCCGCCCGCTCGACCTGTTCCGGCTCACCTTCGGTGGCGCCAACACGATCGCCACCGTGGTGCTCGGCAGCTTCCCGATCCTCTTCGGGCTCTCCTTCGCGCACGGGCTGCTGGCGACACTGCTCGGGCTGCTGCTCGGCGCCGTCGTCCTCGCCCCGATGGCGCTGTTCGGCCCGCGCAACGGCACCAGCAACTCGGTCAGCTCCTCGGCCCACCTCGGCGTACACGGCCGGATCGTCGGCTCGTTCCTCTCCCTGCTCACCGCGCTCGCGTTCTTCTCGATCTCGGTGTGGAGCTCGGGCGATGTGCTCGTCGGCGGCGCCAACCGCGCGGTCGGACTGCCGGAGAACGACCTGACCCTGGCACTGGCGTACGGCCTCTTCGCCGTGCTCGTCCTGGTCGTGTGCATCTACGGCTTCCGGTTCATGCTGCTGGTCAACAAGATCGCCGTGGTCGCCGCGACCCTGCTCTTCCTGCTCGGCATCGTTGCCTTCGCCGGCGACTTCGACCCCGGCTACGCCGGCGCGTTCGGCTCCGGAGCGGAGGCGTTCGGCGAGCCCGGCTTCTGGGCGGCGTTCGTCGGCTCCGCGCTGATCGTGATGTCCAACCCGGTCAGCTTCGGCGCCTTCCTGGGCGACTGGGCCCGCTACATCCCACGCGAGACCTCCGGACGCTCCTCGATGGCCGCCGCGTTCCTGGCGCAGATCGCCACCCTCGTACCGTTCTGCTTCGGGCTGGTCACCATGACGATCATCGCCACCCGCGAGCCGGAGATCTTCGCCTCCGGTGCGTACGCCTCCGGCCTGCTCGCGATCGCGCCCGGCTGGTACTTCGTGCCCGTCGCACTGATCGCGCTGATCGGTGGCATGTCGACCGGCACCACCGCGCTCTACGGCACCGGGCTGGACTTCTCCAGCGTCTTCCCCAGCTTCAACCGCGTCCAGTCCACCGTCCTGATCGGGACCTTCGCGATCGGCGTCATCTTCATCGGAAGGTTCGTCTTCGACGTGGTCTCCAGCATCTCCGCCTTCGCCGTCCTCATCATCAGCTGCACCGTTCCTTGGATGATGGTGATGATGATCGGCTGGTACGTCCGGCGCGGCTGGTATGACTCCGACTCGCTGCAGGTCTTCAACCGCCGCCAGCTCGGGGGCCGCTACTGGTTCGCCCATGGCTGGAACTGGCGCGGCCTGGCCGCCTGGCTGATCGCGGCCGCGGTCGCGCTCACCTTCGTGAACCTGCCCGGCCAGTTCGTCGGCCCGGCCGCGCCGCTGATCCCCGGCGGTGTCGACATCTCCATCCCGCTCGGCATGGGGCTCGGCGCGCTGCTCTACCTCGGTCTGCTCTTCGCCTTCCCCGAGCCGCGGGACGCCTACGGCCCCGAGGGATCCCGGCTGGTGCCGACCGGACCGCCCGCGAACACCCCGGTCATCTGGGTCGACGACGGGGCGGCGCCCGCCGCCACCGTCGTCGGCTGACCCCGAACCACCCCGCCACACCGCACCACGCAAGGAGAACCACCCATGCCCGTCGGGCCCGTCGACGCCTCCAAGAACCCCCGCTACGCCGGCTTCGCGACGTTCGCGCGTCTGCCCCGCCTCGACCAGGTGGAGCACGCCGACATCGCGGTCGTCGGAGTGCCGTTCGACACCGGCGTCTCCTACCGCCCGGGCGCCCGCTTCGGCCCGGCCCACGTACGGGAGTCGTCGCGGCTGCTGCGTCCCTACAACCCGGCGCTGGACGTCTCGCCGTTCGCCTCGGCCCAGGTGGTCGACGCGGGGGACATCGCGGCCAACCCGTTCCACATCGAGGAGGCGCTCGACACGGTGCAGGCCTCCGCGCTGGAGCTCACCGCCGGCGGCACCAGGCTGGTGACGATCGGGGGCGACCACACCATCGCCCTGCCGCTGCTGCGGGCCGCCGCCGAGCGGCACGGCCCCGTCGCGCTGGTGCACTTCGACGCCCACCTGGACACCTGGGACACTTACTTCGGTGCCGAATACACCCACGGCACCCCGTTCCGGCGGGCGGTGGAGGAGGGCATCCTCGACACCGAGGCGCTGTGCCACGTCGGCACCCGTGGACCCCTCTACGGCAAGAAGGACCTCGAGGACGACCGCCGTTTCGGCTTCGGGATCGTCACCTCCTCCGACGTCTTCCGCCAGGGTGTCGACGAGGTCGTCGAGAAGATCAAGCAGCGGGTCGGCAACCGTCCGGTCTACGTCTCCGTCGACATCGACGTCCTCGACCCGGCGCATGCCCCCGGCACCGGCACCCCCGAGGCCGGCGGGCTCACCTCCCGTGAGCTGCTGGAGATCCTGCGCGGCTTCGTCGGCCTGAACCTGATCGGCGCCGACGTGGTCGAGGTCGCCCCGGCGTACGACCATGCCGAGCTGACCGGCGTCGCGGCCTCCCACGTGGCCTACGACCTGGTCTCGCTGCTCGCGATGCGTCACTCGGATCGGGCATGACGGGACGCAACGGCGGCGACGTCACCGTCGAGAGCCTGACCGCTCTCGGAGCGACGCACGTGTTCGGCATCCCTGGCCAGCACGCGCTGGGTCTCTTCGACGCCATCCGCCGCAGCGACCTGTCCTTCGTCTCCTCGCGGGTGGAGAACAACTCGGTCTTCGCCGCCGACGGATACGCCCGTACGACCGGCGATGTCGGCGTGGTGTTCTGCTCCACCGGACCGGGGGCGCTCACCGCGCTCGGCGCGCTCCAGGAGGCGTACGCCGCTTGCGTCCCGATCCTGATGATCACCAGCCAGATCCCGCGCGACGGGCTCGGCGGCGCCCGCAAGGGCTACCTGCACCAGCTCGACGACCAGCAGGCGAGCGCCCGCAACGTCACCAAGACCACCGCCGTCGTCCGGGACGCGGACGCCATTCCCGGCGTGCTCGCCGATGCGTGGGGCACCGCGCAGGAGACGCCGGCAGGGCCGGTGTGGGTGGAGATCCCGCAGGACGTGCTCCTCGAGGACGTCACGGTGCCGCCGGTCACCGGTCTGACCGCAGCGGTGCCCGCGCCGCGCCGGCCTCGGCCGGAGGTCGCTGCCGAGGCCGCCCGGCTGCTGGCCGCGGCCCAGCGGCCGGTGATCCTCGCCGGGGGAGGCGTACGCCGCTCCGCGGGCGCTCCGCAGGCGCTGGTCGCCCTCGCCGAGACCCTGGACGCGCCGGTGGTCTCGACCTCCGGGGGCAACGGCTCGATCCCGCTCGCGCACCCGCTGAGCGCGGGCGCGTGGATCGAGGACCGGCACACGACCGACCTGCTCGACGATGCGGACGTCCTGCTCGCGATCGGCACCTCCTTCGGTGAGGTGACCAGCAACTACGGCACCTTCGCTCCGCGTGGCCGGGTGATCCAGGTGGACGCGGAAGCCCGCGTGCTCGGCTCCAACCACGACGTTCTCGGCGTCCACGCCGACGCCGCCGCGGCTCTCACCGACCTGGCCGCGGCGCTTCCCGGCGCCGGCTCCGAGCCGGGTCCGAGGCGGTCCGGTGCGCGGGTCGCCCAGGATCTGCGTACCCGGGTCCAGGCCCGGCTCGACGCCCAGGACCTCGCCTCCGAGCAGCGGCTGCTCGCCGACCTGCGTGCGGCCGTGCCCGACGACACCGACACCTTCTGGGACATGACCATCGCGGCGTACTGGGCCTGGTCGGCCTGGGACCCACGCTCCGGCGGCTTCCACACCGCGCAGGCGTCCGGCGGTCTCGGGCCGGCCTTTCCCTCGGCGATAGGCGCAGCCGTCGGGACCCGACGGCGTACGTTCGCGGTCACCGGCGACGGCGGCGCGATGTACTCCATCGCCGAGCTCGCCACCGCCCGACAGCACGACGCCGAGGTCACCTGGCTGATCATCGACGACGGCGGCTACGGGATCCTGCGCGAGTACATGACCGGAGCCTTCGGTGCCGCCACCGCCACCGAGCTGGCCCGGCCCGACTTCGTGCTCCTGGCCGAGGCGTTCGGCATCCCCGTCCACGCCGCCACCCCGGACACCGTCGGCGAGATCGTCGCCGGCACCTTCACCACCAGCGGCCCCGCCGTGGTGGTTCTTCCGACCGTCCTCCGCATGTTCGCCCCCACCTGATCGGAACGCTCATGGATCTCGCCATCATCGTCATCTACCTCGCCGCCATGGTCGCCTTCGGCTGGTGGGGCAAGTC
>JALZDD010000804.1 GCA_030862715.1 Actinomycetota bacterium
CGTCCGTCGGGCGCGCGCCGACCTTGGTGGAGATGACGAGCTCGTCGCCGATCCCGCGGTCTCGGCGCCACTGCCCGAGCACGGTCTCGCTCTCGCCGCCCTGGGTGCCGTTGGCCCAGTAGGCGTAGTTGTTGGAGGTGTCGACGAAGGTGCCGCCGGCCTCGACGAAGCGGTCGAGGATCGCGTACGACGTCTCGACGTCCGTGTCCGTCCCGAACCGCATCACGCCGAGCGCGAGCTTGCTGACGCGCCGTGAGCCGGCGCCTGATCCGATGGTCGTGTATCTCATGCGATCCACGCTCAGCCCTTGCGCGCGCTCGAAGTCAAACGTCTCATGCGGTCGTCTTCTAGACTGGTGCCAGCACCCCCTGTCTTTCCGGCCGGGGGCTCTCGTGCTTGCCTGTCTTTTTGGAGTCACCCGTGATCCTCGCCCCGCTCGCCGATCTCGTCCTGCGCGATGCTGCCCTGAGCGAGGTGATGGCGGAGGCCAAGGGCGGCCGGATGCTGGCGCTCGACGTCACCGGCCCGGAGGCGCTGCGCCCGTTCGTGGTCACCGGTCTCGTACGCCAGGAGCGCACCGTCCTCGCGGTCACCGCGACCTCCCGCGAGGCCGAGGACCTGGTCAACGACCTGACCGACCTGCTCCCACCCGACTCGGTCGCCTTCTACCCGAGCTGGGAGACGCTGCCGCACGAGCGGCTCTCCCCGCGGTCGGACACCGTGGGCCGTCGGCTCGCCGTGCTCCGCCGCCTCCGCCACCCCGACGCCGACGGCGCCCACGGTCCGTTGAAGGTCGTCGTCGCCCCGGTCCGCAGCGTGCTCCAACCGCAGGTCAAGGGCCTCGGCGACCTGGAGCCGGTCGAGCTGATCACCGGTCAGGAGGCGACCCTGGACGTCGTCGTCCAGAAGCTCGCCGACGCGGCCTACGCCCGCGTCGACCTGGTCGAGAAGCGTGGCGAGTTCGCCGTCCGAGGCGGCATCGTGGACGTCTTCCCGCCGACCGAGGAGCACCCCGTACGCGTGGAGTTCTGGGGCGACGAGGTCGACTCGATCCGCCACTTCGCGGTCGCCGACCAGCGCGCCATCCCTGCCGAGCACGGTGGCGAGACCGAGCGGCTGTGGGCCCCGCCGTGCCGCGAGCTCCTGCTCACCCCGGAGGTCAGGGCGCGAGCCAAGGCGCTCGGCGAGGCCCACCCCACCCTGATCGAGCTCACCGACAAGATCGCCGCCGGGATCGCGGTCGACGGCATGGAGTCGCTGGCGCCCGCGCTCGTCGACGACATGGAGCTGCTGCTCGACCTGATCCCGGAGGACAGCCATGTCCTGCTGCTCGACCCCGAGCGGATCCGCAGCCGCGCCCACGACCTGGTCGCCACCGCCGACGAGTTCCTCGGCGCCTCCTGGGCCGCCGCGGCCAGCGGGGGAGTCGCGCCGATCGACCTCTCCGCGGCCTCCTACCGCGACCTCGCCGACGTACGCGCCCACGCCATCTCCCTGGGCAAGCCCTGGTGGTCGGTCAGCCCGTTCGGCCTCGATGACGCCGACGCCGATCTCGCTGACCCGGACGTCGTCGGCGTCCCCGCCCGCAAGATCGACTGGCAGCCCGCGAAGGCCTACCGCGGCGACACCGCCGCCGCGCTGACCGACATCGAGCGCTGGCGCGACGACTCCTACCGCGTGGTCGTGGTCCAGCCCGCGCACGGCACGGCGCAGCGTACGGTCGAAGCCCTGGGGGAGCGCGACGTCCCGGCCCGTATCGCCGAGGACGACCCCGAGACCGCCAAGCCCGTCCACAAGACCGTCACCGTCGTCCACGCCCGGCTCAACCACGGCTTCATCGACGAGGGCAACCAGCTCGTGGTGCTCACCGGCGAGGACATCTCCGGGCAGAAGTCGTCCACGCGCGACATGGTCAAGATGCCCGCGCGGCGCAAGAAGCAGATCGACCCGCTCGAGCTCAAGCCCGGCGACTACGTCGTCCACGAGCAGCACGGCGTCGGCCAGTTCATCGAGATGAAGCAGCGCGAGGTGCAGGGCGCGACCCGCGAATACCTCGTCCTGGAGTACGGCGCCTCCAAGCGCGGCGGTCCGGCCGACCGCCTCTACGTCCCGGCCGACGCCCTCGACCAGGTCACCAGGTACGTCGGTGGCGAGCAGCCCAGCCTCGACCGGCTCGGCGGCGCCGACTGGCAGAAGCGCAAGGCCCGCGCGCGCAAGGCGGTCCGCGAGATCGCCGCCGAGCTGATCAAGCTCTACGCCGCGCGACAGGCGACCAAGGGCTTCCAGTTCGGCCCCGACAACCCCTGGCAGCGCGAGCTCGAGGACGCCTTCCCGTTCCAGGAGACCGCCGACCAGCTCGCCGTCATCGACGAGGTGAAGCAGGACATGATGCGGCCGGTGCCGATGGACCGGCTGGTCTGCGGTGACGTCGGCTACGGCAAGACCGAGATCGCGGTGCGGGCGGCGTTCAAGGCGGTCCAGGACGGCAAGCAGGTCGCGGTGCTGGTGCCGACGACGCTGCTGGTCTCCCAGCACCTGTCGACGTTCATGGAGCGGATGTCGGGCTTCCCGGTCAACGTACGCGGGCTGTCCCGGTTCCAGACCGACAAGGAGGCCGCCGAGGTCATGGCCGGCCTCGCCGACGGCACGATCGACATCGTGGTCGGCACCCACCGTCTGTTCAACAAGGACATCCGGTTCAAGGACCTCGGCATGATCGTCGTCGACGAGGAGCAGCGGTTCGGCGTCGAGCACAAGGAGCAGCTCAAGCGGCTGCGGACCGCGGTCGACGTCCTCGCGATGTCCGCGACGCCGATCCCGCGGACGCTGGAGATGTCGATCACCGGCATCCGGGAGATGTCCACGATCACCACGCCGCCCGAGGAGCGGCACCCGGTCCTGACGTACGTCGGTGCCTATGAGGATCGCCAGATCGTCGCCTCGGTGCGGCGGGAGCTGCTCCGCGAGGGACAGGTCTTCTACATCCACAACCGGGTCAACTCGATCGAGAAGGCGGCCGCGCGGATCCGCGAGCTGGTGCCCGAGGCGCGGGTCGCGGTCGCCCACGGCCAGATGAACGAGAAGCAGCTCGAGCAGGTGATGGTCGACTTCTGGGAGAAGGAGTTCGACGTGCTCGTCTGCACCACGCTGGTCGAGTCGGGCCTCGACGTCT
>JALZDD010000813.1 GCA_030862715.1 Actinomycetota bacterium
GTCGAAGACTCGGGCAGTGCCGCGGAAGACGGTGTCGTCGAAGCCGGCTGTCTTGACGACTGCACCCTCGGGGGCGAGCGAGCCCTTCAGGATGGTGAGACCACCGGTGCGGTGGATCGGCCGCTCGAAGGAGTGGATCACGTCGTCGTCGAGCGCGGGCGGGCTCAGTTCGGCGAGGTTCTGCGCCATGGTCTTCCCGGTCACCGTGAGGCAGTCGCCGTGGAGCAGGTTCGCGTCCAGGAGCGCCTTCATCACGACCGGGATCCCGCCGATCTTGTCGACGTCGTTCATGACGTACTTGCCGTACGGCTTGAGGTCGGCGAGGTGGGGGACCTTCGCGCCGATCCGGGTGAAGTCGTCAAGGGACAGGTCGACCTCAGCCTCGTTGGCGATGGCCAACAGGTGCAGCACGGCGTTGGTGGAGCCGCCGAGTGCCATCACCACGGCAATGGCGTTCTCGAAGGCCTCCTTGGTCATGATCTGGCGCGCGGTGATGCCCCTGCGCAGCATCCCGACCACCGCTTCGCCCGAGCGGTGGGCGAAGCCGTCGCGGCGTCGGTCGACCGCGGGCGGCGCGGCCGAGCCTGGCAACGACATGCCAAGTGCCTCAGCGACAGCAGCCATCGTGTTGGCGGTGTACATACCCCCGCAGGCGCCCTCGCCAGGACAGATCGCCTTCTCGATGCGGGTGACCTCATCCCGACTCATCTTCCCCGCGATACATGCCCCGACCGCCTCGAAGGCGTCGATGATCGTGACGTCGCGGCCGTCGACCTGCCCGGGCATGGTCGAGCCGGCGTAGAGGAAGACCGATGCGAGATCGAGCCGAGCGGCCGCCATCAACATGCCGGGCAACGACTTGTCGCAGCCCGCGAGCAGCACCGAGGCGTCGAGCCGCTCGGCGCTCATCACGGTCTCGACCGAGTCGGCGATGATCTCGCGCGACACCAGCGAGAAGTGCATGCCCTCGTGGCCCATCGAGATCCCGTCGGAAACGGAGATGGTGCCGAACTCCAGCGGATAGCCGCCAGCCGCGTGAACGCCGTTCTTCACCGCCTTCGCGAGCCGATCGAGGGACAGGTTGCAGGGCGTGATCTCGTTCCACGACGATGCGACGCCGATCTGCGGCTTCGCGAAGTCGTCGTCTCCGAGTCCGACGGCCCGCAACATGCCTCGGGCAGCGGTGGCTTCCAGGCCATCGGTGACGGCGCGCGACCTGGGCTTGATGTCAGGTGTGTCGGGGCTGAGTGAGTTCACATGTACGAGGCTAACCGTGTGATGACCTAGACGCCGGTCGACAGGGACTCGATGTACTCCTCGGTCGGTCCGAAGTCCGGGTCCGGATGGACCTCGACGTACGTCGCGGGGTGGGTGAGGTCGAGGATGGCGATCTGGTTGGCGCCGGAGCGCCAGAGGGGAGCGGGGGCGTACAGGCGGCGCTGGGGGCCGCGGCTCCACAGCCTGCCGAGCAGGGCGCCGTTGTGCCAGACGAAGCGTTCTCCGTCGCCGGGGACTGCGAGCCAGCCATCGGCGGGTCCGTCGACTTCGATGACGGCATGGGCGACGCCGTCGAGGTCGTCACCATCCCAGCGGTCGAGGGGTGCGAGGTGGTGGTCCCAGCCGTGGACGAGGCGCCGGTCGACCTGGACGCCGCCGAGGATCCCTTTGTGCTCGCCGAGCAGCGGGCCGTAGTTGACGCGGCCGAGCGCCTCGACGACCAGGGTCAGCTCGGCGGCCGTGCCGAGGCCGGGGAGCGTCAGTACGGCAGCTTCGGCGTCGTCGCGCTCGAGCAGGCCGAGGGGGCGCCCGTCCAGGAAGACGTACGCCCTGTCGTGCAGGCCGCGCACGGTGAGATGGACGTCGTGGCTCGGGAGCGTGACCGTGGAGCGGTACGTCACCAGGCCGGTGTCGACGCCGAGCTCCTCGAAGCTCAGCGGCCGAGCCGCGCGCGTCGCCGGCCCGCGGGTCACCAGGGACAGGAGGTCGGCGCCGGGAGTCACCGGCGCGGAGGAGAACGCGTGACGGGGACCAGCCGGCGGCAGCGCGGGCAACGCGTCGACCGTGCGCCCGGTGGCGGGCGCCAGGATGTCGCGGTAGAGGCTGAACTTCTCTGAGACCCGGCCGTCCTCGCCGACCGGGGCGTCGGAGTCGTAGCTGGTGACGGTGGGCTGGATGCGGCGGCCGTCGTGGTTGGCGCCTGCCCAGAGCCCGAAGTTGGTGCCGCCGTGGGCCATGTAGACGCTGACGGAGCCGCCGAGGTCGACGATCTCGCGCAGTGTCGCGGCGGCGCTCGCGGGGGAGCGTACGTGGTGGTTCTCGCCCCAGTGGTCGAACCAGCCGTTCCAGAACTCGGCGCACAGGAAGGGCTCGCCGGGCCGTCGCGACCGCAGTATCGCGTGGGCCTCGTCGGCGCGGCTTCCGAAGGTCGCCGCGGCGAGCGTGCCCTCGATCATGCCGGCGTCGAGCATGACCTCGGTCGGGCCGTCGGCGGTGTAGAGGAGCTCGGTGATGCCGCGGTCGAGGAGCCCCTGCCGGAGCCAGGTGAGGTGGGCGGGGTCATCGCCGTAGGAGCCGTACTCGTTCTCCACCTGCACGGCCACGACCGGACCGCCGTGAGCGGCCTGGAGCGGGACGAGGTGGGGGAGCAGGACATCGAACCAGCGTGAGACCGCGTCCTGGTAGACCGGATCGCTGCTGCGCGGCGCCCGGGTGCGTGCGGTCAGCCACGACGGCAGCCCGCCGTTGGTCCACTCGGCGCAGATGTAGGGGCCGGGGCGCACGATCACGTCGAGCCCGAGGTCGCCGGCGATCGTGACGAATCGGGCCAGGTCGCGGGGTCCGGTGAAGTCCGGGGAACCCTCGTCCCGCTCGTGGAAGTTCCAGGCGACGTAGGTGTCGACGGTGTTGAAGCCGGTGGCGGCGACCCGGCGCAGCCGGTCCTCCCACTGGTCCGGGTGGATGCGGAAGTAGTGGATGGACCCGGACAGGACCCGGTGGGGGATGCCGCTCTTCAAGAACTCGCCGTCGTGCCAGGTCAGGGTGGGGGCCAGGCGGGGTGTCTTCGCTGCAGTCACACGGACAAGGGTAGGAGTCGACGTGACAGGTTCTGCACATTACGTGGGCAATGCAAGCAAGAAAGTGCATGCCGGGTGGATCTTGTTCGAGGCCAGAGGCGCCGGACCTGCGTAGGCTGTCCGGGACCCAGGAAGGGGCTCCATGAGGCAACAGCGACTCAACCAGCTGCTCGAGCTGATCAGCGAGCACGGGCACGTGTCGATCGCGGAGGTGGAGAGCGCGCTCGGCGTCTCGGCGGCGACCGCCCGCCGCGACATCGGGCACCTCGCCGACCAGCGGCTGGTCACCCGGACACATGGCGGCGCGACCGCGCTCGGCTCGGCGTACGAGCTGCCGCTGCAGTACAAGATCGGCCGCCAGGCCGACGCGAA
>JALZDD010000826.1 GCA_030862715.1 Actinomycetota bacterium
GTCGCCGCCGTCGACGGCCTGGGTGCCGGAGAAGGCGAGGCGGGAGACGGTGCCGTCGACGGGGGCGGTGATGGCGGCCTCCATCTTCATGGCCTCGATGGTGGCGACGGTGTCGCCGGTCTTGACCGACTCGCCGGCCGCGACCGCGATGGTGACGACACCCTGGAACGGCGCCGCGACCTGGCCGGGAACGGCGGGGTCGGCCTTCTCTGCGGCGGCGACCTCGGCGGCGACGGAGCGGTCACGCACCCCGATCGGGCGCAGGTGGCCGTTGATCGTCGCCATGACGGTGCGGATGCCGCGTTCGTCGGGCTCGGAGACGGCGGTGAGCCCGAAGATGACCGTCTTGCCCTCGGAGAGCTCGACGACGTGCTCCTCGCCCTCGCGCAGGCCGTAGAGGTAGTCGAGCGTCGAGATCACCGACACGTCGCCCCACTTCGAGCGGGCCTCGGTGAAGTCCTTCGTCGGGCCGGGGAAGAGCAGCCGGTTGAGCGTCCCGCGGCGGTCGGAGGCGAGCCCGGCGGCGTCCTCGGCCGACAGGGTCGGCGATGCCGCCTTCCAGGTGCGTCCCGCGGTGGCCTTGCTGCGGAACGGCTCGGGCCAGCCGCCCGGCGGGTCACCGAGCTCGCCGTTGAGGAACCCGATGACCGAGCCCGGGATGTCGTACGCAGCCGGGTCGGCCTCGAACGCAGCCGGGTCGGCACCAGCCGCGACCAGCGACAGCGCCAGGTCGCCGATGACCTTCGAGGACGGCGTGACCTTGGGAACGCGGCCGAGGATCTGGTTGGCCGCGGCGTACATGTCTTCGATCTGCTCGAACTTCTCGCCCAGCCCGAGCGCGATCGCCTGCTGGCGCAGGTTGGAGAGCTGGCCGCCCGGGATCTCGTGGCGGTAGACCCGGCCGGTCGGCGCGGGCAGTCCGGACTCGAAGGGCGCGTAGACGCGGCGTACGGCCTCCCAGTAGGGCTCGAGCGAGTTGACCGCCGCCAACGACAGGCCAGTGGCACGCGAGGTGTGGTCGGTCGCGGCCACCAGCGAGGAGAGCGGCGGCTGGGAGGTGGTGCCGGCCATCGACGCGGTCGCGGCGTCGACGGCGTCGACACCGGCCTCGATCGCGGCGGTCAGCGTGGCCAGCTGGCCGCCGGCGGTGTCGTGGGTGTGCAGGTGGACCGGCAGGTCGAACCGCGAGCGGAGCGCGGTCACCAGGGTGCGCGCGGCGGGCGCCCGCAGCAGCCCGGCCATGTCCTTGATCGCCAGCACGTGCGCCCCGGCCGAGACGATCTCCTCGGCCAGCCGCAGGTAGTAGTCGAGGGTGTAGAGCTTCTCGTCCGGCGAGGAGAGGTCGCCGGTGTAGCAGAGCGCAACCTCGGCGACGGAGGTCCCGGTCGCCCGCACCGCGTCGATCGCGGGCCGCATCTGGGACACGTCGTTGAGGGCGTCGAAGATCCGGAACACGTCGATCCCGGTCTCGGCGGCCTCCGAGACGAACGCGTCGGTGACCTCGGTCGGGTAGGGCGTGTAGCCCACCGTGTTGCGCCCGCGCAGCAGCATCTGCAGGTTGATGTTGGGGATCGCCTCACGCAGGTGCGCGAGCCGCTCCCACGGGTCCTCGGAGAGGAAGCGGAGAGCCACGTCGTACGTCGCCCCGCCCCATGCCTCCAGCGACCACAGCTGCGGCGTCAGCCGGGCGACATGGCCGGCGACGCCGAGCAGGTCGGTGGTGCGGACCCGGGTCGCGAGCAGCGACTGGTGGGCGTCGCGGAAGGTGGTGTCGGTGACCGCCACCGGCTCCTGGGAACGCAGTGCGGCGGCGAAACCCTCCGGCCCGAGCTCGCGAAGAAGATCGCGCGAGCCCGCCGGCGGAGCCACCGACAGGTCGAGCTTCGGCAGCTTCTCGACCGGATGGAGCGAGACCGGCGCGGCGCCGTGCGGCTGGTTGACGGTCACGTCGGCCAGGTAGGTGAGCAGCTTGGTGCCGCGGTCACCGGAGGCCCGCGCGGTCAGCAGCTGCGGGTGAGTCTCGATGAACGAGGTCGTGATCGAGCCCGAGATGAAGTCGGGGTCGTCGAGCAGCGCCTGCAGGAACGGGATGTTCGTCGCGACCCCGCGGATGCGGAACTCCGCCACCGCCCGCCGGGCCCGGGTGACGGCGTCCTCGAAGGTGCGCCCACGACAGGTGAGCTTGGCGAGCATCGAGTCGAAGTGGGGCGAGACCTCCGCTCCGGCGTACGTCGTGCCGCCGTCGACGCGGATCCCGGCACCGCCGGGAGAGCGGTAGGTGGTGATCATGCCCGTGTCGGGGCGGAAGTTGTTGGCGGGGTCCTCGGTGGTGATCCGGCACTGCATCGCCGCGCCGCGCAGCTGCACGGAGTCCTGGGTCAGCCCCAGGTCGGCCAGCGTCTCGCCGGAGGCGATCCGCATCTGGGAGCGGACCAGATCGACATCGGTGACCTCCTCGGTCACGGTGTGCTCGACCTGGATGCGCGGGTTCATCTCGATGAAGACGTAGTTGCCGGCGGGGTCGAGCAGGAACTCGACGGTGCCGGCGCAGGAGTAGCCGATCTCCTTGGCGAACCGCACCGCGTCCGCGCACATGCGTTCCCGCAGCTCAGGGTCGAGATTGGGGGCGGGAGCGATCTCCACGACCTTCTGATGGCGGCGCTGCACCGAGCAGTCACGCTCGAAGAGGTGGATCACCTCACCGGTGCCGTCGGCGAGGATCTGCACCTCGATGTGACGGGGCTCGACCACGGCCTGCTCGATGAAGACGGTCGGGTCGCCGAAGGCCGCCTCGCCCTCACGCATGCAGGTCTCGACCGCCTCGCGCAGCTTGTCGGGGGAGTCGACCCGCCGCATCCCGCGGCCACCGCCACCCGCGACCGCCTTCACGAACAGCGGGTAGGGCAGGGCAGACGCGGCAGAGACGAGCGCGTCGACGTCGGTGGACGGCTCGACCGACTGCAGCGTCGGTACGCCGGCAGCCTTCGCCGCCGCGATGGCGGTGGCCTTGTTGCCGGTGAGCGTGAGTACCTCCGCCGACGGCCCGATGAACGTGATCCCCGCCCGGGCGCAGGCCTCGGCCAGCGCCGGGTTCTCGGAGAGGAACCCGTAGCCGGGGTAGATGGCGTCCGCGCCGCTCTGCTTGGCGACCTCGACGATCGCGTCTGGATCGAGATAGGCCCGGATCGGGTGACCGAGCGTTCCGATCTGGTAGGCCTCGTCGGCCTTCAGCCGGTGCTCTGAGCCCCGGTCTTCGTAAGGAAAGACGGCGACCGTCTTCGCCCCGAGCTCAAAGCCTGCGCGGAAAGCTCGGATCGCGATCTCACCGCGGTTGGCAACCAACACCTTCGTGAACATGGCGGCCACGGTACCCATCCGAAGCGCGTCGTCCAGGTTATGGGACGATTTCGCCCGGTTAGTGGACGTTAAGAAGTTGTGAACTGTGCGGATTCGTTGGGACCGCTGAGCGGCCCGTGGACCATACCCTCGGCGGCATGAAGATCATGACTCGACAGCGCCGTTCAGCCCTGGTCGCCATGGCTGGCACGGCCCTGCTGGCTGGATCGCTCACCGCGCTCGGGGCGGCGAGCTCGCCGGCGGCCGCGGCCGGGACCGTGAACTGCTCCGGCTCGATCAACGGCAAGGCCGGTGGCTACATCCGCAAGCGCTCCATCAAGAGCAGCACGGTGACAGGGGACTATCGCAGCGCCGGCACGGTCAGCTGGTCGCCGCGGGCCTGGATCGAGATCGGCGGAGCCGGTGACGAGACGAGCTGGAAGACCAGCTACATCGTGCCTGGCACCGACGGCACCGGCCGCACCGTGGCCATCGGCGGGACCAACGGACAGTCCGTGCTGACCGAGACCAGATCCGCGCAGCTCTACCGCACCAACGGCACCGCGGTGACCGGCTGGAGCCCGAAGAAGGTCGTGAACGGCCCGACGACGGCGGTCTACAGCGTCACCACCTCCGGCGTCGTGCAGCAGACCACGCTCTCCTACTCCAGCGCCGGCACCCGCCTCGGCACGGTCACGAACCTGCCGGTCACCCTGTCGAGCACCACGACCGTCGCAGGCGTGTGGACGAGCCACAACGGGGTGATGTACAACCTGCTCTACTCGATCAACCCGAGCACCAACAAGCTCGAGCAGATCGTCGTACGTCCCGACCGCCCGGCCGAGGCGAAGAAGTACGTCATCCGCAGCCTCGGCACCGGATGGCGCTACATGTCGGTGCACAACTGCTACGACGCCGACGGCTCGGTCGCGGCCAAGGACATCGTGCTGATCAACCCGACGACAGGCAACGCGGTGCGCATCCGTCAGAGCAGCGGGATCGGGCACAGCACGACCTTCTCGGCCTCGACCCGGGTCGGCACCGACGGCTCGTGGAAGTGGAGCGGGATCAGCAGCTAGGGCTTCACCCTGGCCAGAGGTCGAGCAGGTCCCCCGGGCGCAGCCCGAGGGCGTGCTCGATGTCGCCGGGCGAGGTCTCGCGCAGATACTGCGAGACCAGCTGGGCCAGCTCCATCCAGTAGCCACGCAAGGTCGACTCGGACAGATACATCGACCGGCTCATCTCGGCGTACGTCAGCCCGCGGGCGCGATGGGCGAGGACCTCGCGCTGCCGCGGGGTGAGGACGGTGATGCTGCGGCGGCGTACGAGGACCTCGATGAGGCCGGTGATACCCGGGGGGATCACCGGCTCATCGGCGGCGACCGCGCGGAACGCCGCCTCCGC
>JALZDD010000827.1 GCA_030862715.1 Actinomycetota bacterium
GGCTCTGCGATCGACCCGGAGAGGCTGGAGTCGAATGTCGCGGACCCGACCCGCGGCGTACCTCCGTCCTATGTCTTCGCCGGGGTCGGTGCGCTGCTGATGGGAGCGGGGGCCGGACTGGCCATCCGTCGCAGACGAGCTGAGGCTGTGGCACGCTCGGCAGAGTGAGCAACGGCTACCACCCCTCCGAGCCTCCCCGTCGACCCAGGCAACCCAACCTGAGGACCTTTCTCGGAGAGATCTTCATCGTCGTCCTCGTGGTCGCCGTCGCCGTGCTCGGCTATGCCGCCTACGACTACTACACGAAGATCGACGAGGCGGAGAAGAGCAACGCGACCCCGCCCGGGACGACCTCCTCGATCCCGGCCGAGGCGCTGGCCGAGGTGCCGAAGAAGAAGGGCAAGGTACGCGGCGTCTCCATCCCCTCGCTCAACGTGCACGCCGACGTGGTGCCGTTGGCGATGGACGGCGAAACGCTCACCCCGCCCGCCGACGCCTCGCTCATGGGCTGGTGGAAGGGCGGCGCGAAGCCCGGGGCGGATGACGGCTCGGTGCTGATCGTCGGCCACACCCTGCACAACGGCGGCGGCATCCTCGACCGGCTGGGCGAGGTGAACGAGGGTGACGAGATCGTCGTACGGACCAAGGACGGGGAGTTCAGCTACACCGTCAAGTCGGTGCGCGACCTCTCCAAGGAGCAGGTCGCCAAGCGCAGCAAGAGGCTCTTCGACACCGACGGCGAGCCGAAGCTGGTCGTGGTCACGTGCGACGACTGGGACGGCACCTCGTTCCAGGGCAACACCGTGGTGGTGGCCGTCCCGTAACCCGGAGCCGTCGAGCCTCGTTACTTGTGAGTCACATCACCTACAGACCGAGGCCCCCACATGCTCCGCACACGCCGTTCCGTACGCCGCGCCGCAGCCGTTGCCGCCGGCACCCTGACCGCCGCGCTCGTCCCGGCCCTGATCCCGTCTCCGGCCCACGCCTGGGCCCCGGCCGACACAGCCACCATCACCCCGGGCGTGATGATGTACACCGATGGTGCCCAGTGCACCGCCAACTTCGTCTTCGCCGACTCCGCCTCGAACGTCTACGTCGGCTACGCCGCCCACTGTGCGGGTCTCGGCGAGGCCACCGACACCAACGGCTGCGCCGCCAAGTCGCTCCCGCTGGGCACCGAGGTGACCTTCAACGAGGGCGGCTCGCTGCTGAGCGAGGGCACCGTCCTGGGGAAGGGGAAGCTGGCGTACTCCTCCTGGTTGACCATGCAGAAGTCGGGCACCAAGGACGAGAACGCCTGCGCCTACAACGACTTCGCCCTGGTCAAGGTGAACGCCGCCGACGCGGGGAAGGTCAACCCGAGCGTGCCGATCTGGGGCGGTCCGACGGGCATCGACACCGACGGCACCGTGGCCGGCGACAAGGTCTACTCCTACGGCAACTCCTCGCTGCGCGCCGACGTCGACCTGCTCTCGCCGAAGATCGGCCTCTCGCTCGGCGACAGTGTCAACGGCACCCGCTGGTCGCATCCGCTCTACAACCTCACTCCCGGCATCCCCGGTGACTCCGGCTCGGGCTTCCTGAACGCCGACGGCCAGGCGGTCGGGACGCTGTCGACGCTGGGCCTGGCTCCGCTCGCGGGGTCCAACAACATCGGTGACATGGACCTCGAATTGAAGTACGCCCAGGCGAACTCGGGCATCTCCGGTCTGCGTCTGGTCGAGGGCACGGAGCCGTTCAGCCCCATCCTCTGAGCACAGCCTGTGACACCGCGCTAATGTGCGCGACATGACCGACCGGGAGGCGTACGTCGAAGCCGTTCTGCGTCTTGTCGAGCAGATCCCACGTGGGCAGGTGACGACGTACGGCGCGATCGCCGATGCCCTCTTCGACGAGTTCGGGGGAGGGCCTCGGCAGGTCGGCTCGGTGATGGCGCGCGAGGGCGCGGGGATGCCGTGGTGGCGGGTGGTGCGGGCCGATGGCTCGCTCCCCGCCTCCCACGGCGAGGAGGCTCGGCAGGCCTATCTCGAGGAGGGCACTCCGCGGCGCGTCTCGGGGGCGGTGGACCTGCGCGCGGCGCTGTGGCTGCCGCCTACGATGAGCACGTGATGTATCGCGTCCTCCACGCCGTCGTGCCACCCCTGCTACGGGCCGTCTGGCGCCCCACGGTGTTGGGGGCAGAGAACGTCCCGCGCACCGGTGGCGTGCTCTTGGCCAGCAACCACCTCAGCTTCGCCGACTCGATCGTGATCCCGTCGGTCTCGCCCCGGCCGGTGCATTTCCTGGCCAAGTCGGACTACTTCACCGGTACCGGGCTCAAGGGCGTTGCGCAGCGGGCATGGTTCGAGGGTCTGGGAATGCTGCCGGTGGACCGCGACGACCCGCAGGCCGCGATCGGCTCGCTGGAGGTGGCCCTGGAGGTCCTCGGCAAGGGCGAGGCGTTCGGGATCTACCCGGAGGGCACCCGCTCGCGCGACGGTCGGCTCTACCGCGGACGCACCGGAGTGGCGCACCTGGCGCTGACCGCCGGCGTGCCCGTGGTGCCGGTGGGCCTGCGGGGGACCGCGGAGCTCCAGCCGGTGGGGTCGAGCCTGCCGCGGCTGGCGAAGGTCACCGTCGAGTTCGGGCAGCCGATCCAGGTGGCCGGCCGCTTCGACGGCGTACCTCTCGGCAAGGCGCGCCGGGCCCTCACCGACGAGGTCATGGAGGCGATCGCCGCGCTGAGCGGCCAGGACGTCGCCGGGATCTACAACGAGCGGCCCGCCGACGTCTGATTGCCTGTTGCGCCGGGGCGCGAAGGGGCGCACTCTGGAAGGTGACCGAGTAAATCAGAGGGCTAGCAGCCGAGGTGAGGCAGATGGCCACCACGACCGTGTTGCAGGAAGAGCTGCGACACAAGCACGACGAGCTCGTTGGGCGCCTGGCCCGCGCTCGGAGCATCATCGCCAGGCCCGAGCAGACCCGCCGGGGCTGCCCACCGATCGACCAGTTCAACGCCGGTACGTCCCGTCACCTGCACGCGGTGGACGAGGCGCTGCTGCCGGCGGTCTCGGCTCACGTCGAGAACGGATCCGCTCTGGTCCATGAGTACCTCCCCACGGCGCGGCACCTGGAGGTGCTGCTCTTCCACGTGAAGGCGCACGAGTACGGCTCCACCTGGGAGACCACCCACGATTGGCCGACCCTGTGGGGCGAGGTCGAGGAGGCGCTCGTCGCCCAGGAGGTGATGGAGGAGGAGCTGGTCTCGCACCTCGCCGAGGAGGCCTCCGACGACGTGCTCGTCCTCGTCGCGGCGCGGATGACGGTGGCCGAGCGGAGGGCACCCTCGCGCCCGCACCCCCACCTCCCGCACACCGGCCTGTCCGGAAAGGTCGTACGCCGCGTGGCCCGTCCCGTCGACGCGATCTGGGACGCGGTCGAGGGCCGGTCGGTCGGTAATCC
>JALZDD010000831.1 GCA_030862715.1 Actinomycetota bacterium
TCGACGCCGTCGCGACCTTCCACCGGGAGCATCCCGGCGTCAGCGTCGAGCTCGTCGAGGACACCTCCGACCGCCTCCAGCGACGTACGCTGGCCGGCGAGCTCGACCTCGGCCTGATCTCCCACGCCGGGCCCGTCATCGACGGCCTCGCCACCGAGTCCGTCAGCGACGAGCGGCTCGCGGTGATCACGCCGCCCGGCCATCGCCTCGCCAGCGCCCGGCCGAGGCTTGCCGACCTTCACGAGGAGACGGTGCTCTGCATCCCCCCGGGCACGGGCATCCGTACGGCCCTGGAGCAGTCTTGCGCGCGGGCGGGGGTGGAGCCGAAGGTCGATCTGTCCGGGTCCAACCCGGAGACGCTGCTCGGACTGACCGCCCGCGGGCTGGGCGTCTGCGTGCTGACCGAGTCGATGGCGGTCGGGACCGATCTGGTCGCGACGCCGATCGTCGACGCTGAGGTGCGCGCCGGGCTGGCGCTCGTGGTCCGCGACGGTGACCAGCAGCGCGCCACCCGGCGGCTCTACGACCTGCTTCAGGCCGCGCTGACCTGAGGATGGCGCAGCCCGGGATGATCTTCGGGCAGCGAGCGCCGCAGGACGACCCAGCTCACCAGCAGGCACAGCGCGACCAGCGGCCAGCTGAGCGCGACCCGGGCGATCGCCAGGGCGACCACGTCGCCGGACCACCACAGCGGGCCGAAGATGGCGACCCGGATGACGTACTGGCAGACCCAGACCCAGCTCGCCAGCGCATAGCCCCGCAGCAGGACGGGGTCGCGACGCCAGGCGCCGCGCTGGCGCAGCACCAGGCCGACGACCACGCCGAGCAGCGGCCAGCGGAACGCGATGCTGACGGCCCACACCAGAGCGCTGGCGGCGTTGGCGGCGAGCTGGACCACGAAGAAGTCCTCCGCCCGGCCCGTACGCAGCGCGATCATCGCCGCGACCGCGACCCCGGCCACGCCCAACAGCACCGCCCGCGGCTTTCGACCCTTGCGCCACTGCCAAACGGCCACGATCGCGGCCACCGCGAGCGCCACCACGGTCGCGATCCACAGCTCTCCGCTGACCAGCCAGCCGGCCGCGAACGCGACGGGCGGAACGGTGGCGTCGATCGCACCACGCGCGCCTCCGAGGAGGTCGGCGAGCGTCTCGGCGTCTTCGTTGCGGCGGTCGGTGGTCGTCACGGGAGTAAGGCTAGCCTTACTTGCAAGGGTGTGTGACGCCTCGGTCCGCGTAAGGGACTTCTCGGCCGACGGGGGCGACGCCTCGGCCGACGGGGGCGACGCCTCGGCAAAATTTCACCGGGTGGGCAACCGGCGGACGTACCCCGGCCATCCGGTGCCGCTTTGCTCTGAGCGCCGCTGCTCGGGCATGCGGGAGACGCCTTATCCCAAGCGGAGGTTTCAACGTGTCACACGAGCACCACCCCCACTCGCACGGGCCCGACGGGCACCACCATGCCCATGCGCATGGCCACGACCACGATCACGGCCACACTCACTCCCACGAGGTCGACGAGATCACCCTCGCCGCCTCCTCGGACGCATCCGACAACGACCTGCGTCCCGCCGAGGTCACCCGGCGCAACCTGCTCCGCGCCGCCGGCATCGCCGGTGCCGTGACCGCCGGGATGGCCGGCATGACCGGCGTGACCCCGGCGATGGCCGAGGCCGCCACGACCGCCACCGCGAAGAGCGGCAACCGGGCCACGATCCGGCACTGGCTCGCAGGTGACCACCACATCCACACCCAGTACAGCTCGGACGGGATGTACCGGGTCATCGACCAGGCGCAGCACGGCGCCGCGTACGGCCTGGACTGGCTCGTCATCACCGACCACGGTGGCGCGACGCACGCGAAGCTCGGCGTCGACCTGGTCAACCCCGACATCGTCGCCGCGCGCAAGATCCTCCCGGAGACCCTGATCTTCCAGGGGCTGGAGTGGAACATCCCGGCCGCTGAGCACGGGACCGTCTTCGTCGCCCCGGGGCGCAACGAGGTGGCGGTGCTCAAGCAGTTCGAAAACGACTACGACGGCAGCGTCAAGAACGCTCGCGCCAACACCCCGGAGAACGAGGCGCTCGCCGTCGCCGCGATCCAGTGGCTCGGCACTCAGAAGACCAAGCGCCGGATCGAGGACGCGCTGTTCCTCGCCAACCACCCCGCCCGCAACGGCATCGACAGCCCCCACGAGGTGCGGGCCTGGCGCGACGCCGATCCCCGGATTGCGATCGGCTGGGAAGGCGCGCCCGGACACCAGGCCGGCGGGCTGCCGTCCGGCTACGGTCCGGGCAGCGCACGTGGTGGCTACGGCAACTCCGCCGGCGCCGACTCGTTCCCGGGCTATCCGCCGGAGAGCTACCGCTCCTGGGGCGGGTTCGACTTCTACACCTCGACCGTCGGAGGCCTGTGGGACTCCCTGCTCGCCGAGGGGAAGCCGTGGTCGATCACCGCGAACTCCGACTCGCACCGCAACTGGAGCGACACGGCTGTCCGCGGTGGCGGCGACTTCAACGCCAACGGCCGCTACGACGACCCGGTCTACGGTGGTGGGATCCAGCTCAACCTGGCCGACTTCTGGCCGGGCTTCTACAGCCGTACCCACGTCGGCACCAGCAGCCGTGACTACGGCGCGGTGATGCGCGGCATGCGGGACGGTCGGGTCTGGGTCGACCACGGCAGCCTGGTCAAGAGTCTCGACGTACGAGTCGTCGCCACCAGCCGCCGCGGAACGGTCTCCGAGACCCTCGGCGGCACGCTGCAGGCACCCCGCGGCAGCCGCGTCGAGCTGGTCGTCACCATCACCGCCCAGGACGTCCCGAACTGGTCGCAGTTCATCCCGCAGCTCAACCGCGTGGACGTGATCCGCGGGGCGGTCGACGCCGGCCACGCCTCCAGTGACGCCGACACGATGACCGCTCCGGACACCCGGGTCATCAAGCAGACCGACGTCTCCGGCCGCACGGGTACCTACACGCTGCGCTACGACCTCGGCGAGCTGGAGGAGGCCTTCTACGTACGCATGCGCGGCACCGACGCCAACCGGTCCCAGCCCGGCTACCTCGGCGCGAGCATCGACCCGGCCGGTCCCGCCATCGACGTCGTCGGCGACGCCGACCCGTGGGTCGACCTGTGGTTCTACACCAACCCGGTCTGGGTCGTCCCGACTCGATGACCACCCGACCCCTGGCCGTCGACGCCGACGCCCGGGACCTCGCCGCCGCCGAGCACCTCGTCCACCGCCTGGACGAGGTG
>JALZDD010000833.1 GCA_030862715.1 Actinomycetota bacterium
CGACACCCGGGAGCGAGTCAACTGGCAGAAAACCGGCCTGAACAGCCGCTTTCCGTAGTTCATCGTAGCCGTGGGCTGGTGCGACGATCACGAACCGGCGACCGCCGATCCCGGTCGTCGCCTCCCATCGAGCACCGGCGGCCTCCGCCACCAGGCCGGCCGCGGCATGGTCCCACAGATGCAGCCCCTCCTCGAGGTAGCCGTCGAGGGTTCCCTCGGCCACCCCGCAGATGTCCAGAGCAGCCGAACCAATGCGACGAACGTCACGTACGAGGGGGAGCAGCCGCACCAGCGCCTCGGCCTGAACCCGGCGGAGCTCGGCGTCGTAGGAGAAGCCGGTGGCGATCAGCCGCTGCCCGAGCTCAGCGGGTTGACGTACGCCGATGGGCTCGCCGTCCTTGACGGCGGCGACCGATCCGTCCGGCTGCCGGAAGGCGGCGTAGAGGGTGCCTCGGGGCACGTCGACGACCGCGCCGGCGACGACCTCGCCGGCGTACTCGGCTGCGATCGAGACCGCGTAGCTCGGCAGCCCGTAGAGGAAGTTGACGGTGCCGTCGATCGGGTCGACGATCCAGCGGACTCCGCTGGTGCCCATCGTCTCCTCGCCCTCCTCCCCGAAGAAGGCGTCCTCCGGACGCTCCCGGGAGATCAGCCGTCGGATCAGCGCCTCGGTGTCGCGGTCGGCCTCGGTGACCACATCGGTCGCGGTGGACTTGGTCGCCGCCACCTCGACCACGCCGGCCGCCCGCTCGCGGACGAGATCGGCGGCCGCGCGGGCAGTCGCCACCGCGAGCGCGAGCAGGTCTCCGGGCTTGGGTGCGGGCGGGGCCGACGCTGGATGCTCTGTCATGGGGCCGACCCTATGCCGCGGCTGATCACTCGGAGTACTGGGGCGAGTCGTCCCCCGAGAGGGTCGGCAGCGGCGAGCGCTGGTTGAAGCAGCAGCCTGCGGGACAGCGGTCGGGCCCGGGGCCCAGGTCACCCACTGTGGGCCGCTCAGGGGCCTCTCCGCGCTCGGCTGCGGCGCGCTCGAGGAGCAGGTCGCGTACGGCAGCCACGAAGCGCGGGTCCTCCCCCGCCGTCGGGCTGCGGCGGGCGTGGATCCCGAGCTTCTCAGCGGTGGCCATGGCCTCGGTGTCGAGGTCGTAGACGACCTCCATGTGGTCGGAGACGAAGCCGACCGGGCACATCACCACGGCGCGGCTCCCTCCATCTTCCGGGGCCTTGCCCGCCAGGTCCTGGAGGTGGTCGTTCACGTCCGGCTCGAGCCACGGGATGTGCGGGGCGCCGGAGCGGCTGCAGTAGACGAGGTCCCACTCGTGGCTGACCCCACGCCGCTGCGCGACCTGTTCGGCGATCACCTTGGCGACGTCGAGATGCTGGGCGACGTACGCGTTGCCGTCGGGGCCGGCGTTGTCGTTCATCGAGGTCGGGATCGAGTGGGTCACGAAGAGGATCCGGGCGCCATCACGCTCGTCCTCGGGCAGGTCCTCGAGAGAGGCGAGTACGCCGTCGACGACCGGCGCCACGAACCCCGGGTGGTTGTAGTAGCGCCGCAGCTTGTCGAGCACCGGCGCGCTCTCGACGTCTCCACTCTTGTCGCACGCCTCGAAGAGGTTCTCGCGGTACTGCCGGCACGAGGAGTACGAGGAGTAGGCGCTGGTCGCGAAGACCGCCGCCCGCTTGATCCCGTCGGTCCGCATCTGCGCGACCGTGTCGCTCAGGTAGGGATCCCAGTTGCGGTTGCCCCAGTAGACCGGTAGATCGATCCCGTTCTCCGCCAGGTCGCTGCGCAGCGCCGCCAGGAACGCCCGGTTCTGGTCGTTGATCGGCGACTTCCCGCCGCGATCGAAGTAGTGCTGCCCCACCTCGACCAGCCGCTCCCGCGGGATCCCCCGCCCCCGGGTCACGTTCTCCAGGAACGGCACCACGTCCTCGGTCTTCTCCGGCCCCCCGAAAGAGACGAACAGCAGGGCATCGTAGGGAGAGACATCCACCCGCCCATCGTATTTCCTCACACGGGCAGAGTAGAAATCTGGCGCCGAGAAGTCAGCCGCGCAGGCCGAAGCGTCCCGTACGTCGGTCGAAGCGTCATCTACGTCGGCCGAGTTGTCACGGCTGTGCCGTCTCGGCCGACGTAACTGCCGTCTCGGCCGACGTAACTGACGTCTCGGCGACTACTCGACCACCGAGGAGTAGGCGACGACGCCGCGCTTGATGAGGTCCATGGTCTGACGGGCCGTACGGCGCAGGGGGACGTCACCGGCGGCGTCGGCGACCTGGCCGCAGAGGTCGATGAGCTGCTTGACCCAGCGGACGAAGTCGCCGGCGGCGAGCTCGACCTCGCTGAGGACGTCGTCGAGCTCGTCGCCCTCGGCCCAGCGGTAGGCGGCCCAGGCGAAGCCGAGGTCGGGCTGGCGGAGGAAGTCGAGCTTGTGGTCGCGCTCGAGGGCGTCGAGCTGGCCCCACAGCCGCACGGTCTCGGCGATGACGTCCTTGACCCGGCCGCCGGGGAGGCGGGGCGGGGTGGCGTCGTCGGAGCGACGGGCCTCGTAGACCAGCACCGAGAGGGCGGCGGCGAGCTCGGAGGGACTCAGGTCGTCCCACAGCCCCTCGCGGAGCGCCTCGGCGGCGACCAGGTCCATCTCGGAGTAGAGCCGCATCAGATGAGTGCCGCGCTCGGTGACCGTCTCGCCCTCGAGGTAGTCGAGGGCGACCAGCACGTCGCAGACCCGGTCGAAGGTGCGCGCGACGGTGTTCGTACGGGCCTCCACCCGGCGGCGCAGCGTGTCGGTGTCGCGGGAGAGCTTGAACCAGCGCTCGGCCCAGCGGGCGTGGTCCTCGCGGTCGGGGCAGTCGTGGCAGGGATGCATCTTCAGCTCGCGCCGCAGCTCGGAGATCTGGGTCTCCACCGAGCTCTTGCGCTCCTTGCGGGCGGTCGGCGAGGCCTCGTACGGCACCGGACGCAGGTCGCGGGTCTTCTCCCGCAGCCGGGAGGCCATGTCGCGGCGCATCTGCGGGTTGCGGCCGTTGAACGACTTCGGCACCCGCAGCCGGGTCTGGGCGGCGATCGGCACGTTGAAGTCCATCATCGCCAGGCGCCGGGCCTGCCGGTCCTCGGTGATCACGTAGGGACGAGGGCCGTCGGGGTCGAAGCCAGGATCGACGATCACGGCATAGCCGGCGAACTTGCCGGTCGGCACGTCGATCACGTCACCGATCTTCAGCTTCGAGAGCGACTCGATGATCTCCTCACGGCGGTCGGCACGCCGCTCGCGGGAGGAGGACTTCTCGACGTCGGAGATCTTGCGGCGGATCGCGGCGTACTCCATGAAGTCACCGCGATCGCACGTCGCCGCCTCCTGGTAGCCGTCGAGCGCGTCCTCGGCCTTGCGCACCTGGCGGGCCAGCCCGACGACCGCCTTGTCGGCCTGGAACTGCGCGAACGACTGCTCCAGCAGCTCGCGCGAGCGCGCCCGGCCGAACTGGTGCACCAGGTTGACCGCCATGTTGTAGGACGGCCTGAAGCTGCTCCGCAGCGGATACGTACGCGTCGAGGCGAGGCCCGCGAGCTCACGCGGGTTGAGCCCCTGCTGCCAGAGCACGACGCCATGGCCCTCGACATCGAGGCCACGTCTGCCGGCGCGGCCGACGAGCTGGGTGTATTCGCCCGGGGAGAGGTTGACGTGGGCCTCGCCGTTCCACTTCGAGAGCTTCTCGATGACCACCGTGCGGGCGGGCATGTTGATGCCCAGCGCGAGCGTCTCGGTGGCGAAGACCGCCTTCACCAGCCCACGCAGGAACAGCTCCTCGACGACCTGCTTGAACGCCGGCAGCAGCCCGGCGTGGTGGGCGGCGACACCGCGGCTGAGGCCGTCGATCCAGTCGTGGTAGCCGAGGACGTGGCGGTCCTCGTCAGGCAGGTCGGCGCAGGCCTCCTCGACGTAGGCGATGATCTCGTCCCGCTCGTCGGGCGTGGTCAGCCGCAGGTTGGCCTGGATGCACTGGCCCACCGCGGCGTCGCAGCCGACCCGGGAGAAGACGAAGTTGATCGCGGGGAGCAGGTTGTCGCGCTGCAGGGCCGTGATGACCTCCACGCGCGACGGGATCCAGACGCGCCGCCCGTTGCCCACGCGCCGGTTTCCGTTGCCCTTGCGCTTGTCCTTGGGCGTCCGCCGGTCGGTCATCCGTCCGGCCGCCCAGTCGTCGCGCGCCAGCCTCATCAGCTCGCCGTTGACCGGGGCGCCCTCCTTGACGAACCCGGCCGCCGCGTCGACGTCGGAGGAGGCGAACAGGTCCATGATCCGCCGGCCGGCCATCACGTGCTGGTAGAGCGGCACCGGCCGCTTCTCCTCGATGATCGTGGTGGTCTCACCACGCACCGTGGTGAGCCACTCGCCGAACTCCTCGGCGTTGGAGACGGTGGCGCTCAGCGAGACGACCGAGACCGACTCGGGCAGGTGGATGATGACCTCCTCCCAGACCGCGCCGCGGGAGCGGTCGGCGAGGTAGTGGACCTCGTCCATGACCACGAACCCGAGGCCCATCAGGGTCTGCGAGCCCGCATAGAGCATGTTGCGCAGCACCTCGGTGGTCATCACCACGACCGGCGCCTCGCCGTTGACGACGTTGTCACCGGTCAGCAGGCCCACCTGGTCGGGGCCGTAGCGCTTGACCAGGTCGTTGTACTTCTGGTTGGAGAGCGCCTTGATCGGCGTGGTGTAGAACGCCTTACGACCGGTGGCGAGCGCCAGGTGGATGGCGAACTCACCGACGATCGTCTTACCCGAACCGGTCGGCGCGGCGACCAGGACACCCTTGCCCTCCTCGATCTCCTTGCACGCCTCGATCTGGAAGTCGTCGAGCCCGAAGTCGTAGAGCGAGGCAAAGTCCCGGAAGACGGGGTAGTCCTTGTCACGCTTGAAAGCGGCGTACTTCTCCGCTGGCGAGGCGTCCATGGTCCCGAGCCTATCGACCGACACCGACAATCACGCGCGCGGCGGCACCAGTACGCCGAGGGCGGACGGCACGCACCCGACGTCGAGCGGCAGCGGCCCGAGGCGCTCCCCGTCGCTGTAGGCGATCACGCCGGGAGCGGAGACGGCGATCCGGCGGGCTCGGATGCGTTCGAAGGCCGGATGGGTGAGGTGCTTGGCCTGGCGTACGCCCGGGAAGACCCGCAGGAACTCCAGCCGCGAGACCGGCTTGATGAGGATGGCGTCCAGCAGGCCATCGGCGGGGTCGCACTCCGCCGCGATCCGCAAGCCTCCCCCGTACGACTCGGTGTTGGCGATCGCCAGCAGCATCGCCTCCTGCTCACGGACCGTGGTCGCGCCGGTCGCGTCCTCGATCTCGAGCCGGTAGGGCACCGGTGTCCAGCTGCGGATCACCGACAGCGCGGCGAGCGTGTAGCGGAGGTCGCCGTGGGCCCACCTCATCGCGTTGGCCCGCTCGTTGACCGCCGCGTCGAACCCGGCGGCCAGGACGGTCGCGAACCAGGTGTCTCCGGCCGAAGCGGAGCCCGAGGCAGTGTGTGGAGTGCGGCCGAGGTCGATGCGGCGGGGGTGGTTGCGTACGACCACGTCGGCGGCGGCGAGAGGGTCGCCGGCCGGGATCCCGAGCGCCCGCGCGAAGTCGTTGCCGGTCCCGAGCGGTACGACGCCGAGGCTGACCTCGGTCTCGGCCAGTGCCTGGACGGCGACGTGGACCATGCCGTCACCACCGAGGGTCACGACCGTGTCGACGCCGTCGGCAGCCGCCTTCCGGGCCAGCTCGAGAGCGTGCTCGGCGTCGTCGCCGATCAGGTGCTCGACCACAGCCCCCGAGGCTTCGAGCCTCGCGGTGACCGCATCCAGGATCTGGTCGGCGTGGCCACGGCCGGCGGTGGGGTTGGCGAGCAGGGCGATCTGACGCGTCACCCGGTGAAGACTAGTGGTCAGATCACCGACGGGACGTCAGGATCCCCGATCATGTCCTTGCGCTTGCTGGCCTTCCGCCTGTCATGCGCCCGGGCGATGACCTCGGAGATCCCGAAGAGGACGACCATCGGGCCGGCCATGATCGTCATCGTGAACGGGTCACCCGACGGGGTCGCGACGGCGGCGAAGACGAAGGAGCCGACGATGATCCAGGCACGGTACTTGCCCAGAGCGGCACCGGGCAGGACCCCGATCCGGTTGAGCAGGATCACGAAGACCGGGATCTCGAAGGCGATGCCGAAGACCAGCAGCGTACGGCTCAGGAAGCTGAGGTATTCGCTGAACTCGACGATGTTCGTCAGGCCGTCGGGGACGAAGGCGAACAGGATCTCCAGGCCCTTGGGCAGGGTGACGTAGCCGAGCAGGACACCGAGGAGGAAGAGCGGGCCGGCGACAGCCACGAAGATCCTCGACATCTTCTTCTCGTGGGCGTGCAGGCCCGGCATCAGGAACGCCCAGATCTGGTAGAGCCAGATGGGCGCGGTGCCGATGAACGCGGCCAGGCCGCAGAGCTTCAGGTAGAGCATGAAGCCGCCGGCGGCGCCGTTGACGGAGCTCAGCGAGGCAGCGCCACCCTCCTGGTCCATCATCCTGACGGCCTTGAGGTAGGGGTCCATGACCAGATCGAAGAGCTGCTCGAAGAAGAACAGCGCGACGACGAACCCGACGACCAGGGCCAGGGACGCCTTGATCACCCGCGCGCGGAGCTCACGCAGGTGGTCGGAGAGAGCCATCCGGCCGTCGTCGCCGATGGGGTGCTTGGGGGTGCCGCGGAAGATCGCGACAACACCGGCGATGGACAAGGTCGGCCTCAGTTGCCGGAGAGGCGCTCGCGCTCGGCCTTGATCTCGGCCTCACGACGCTCGAGCTCGGCGATCCGCTCCTGCTCGGAGGCGGTGAGCTCGGCCGAAGCGGAGCCCGAGGCAGACAGCCCAGCCGGCTTCTCGGCCTTGTCGCCCTTCTCCTTCTCGTCCTCGTCGCGAAGACCCTTGGTCTCGGTCTTGAAGATGCGCAGCGCCTGACCGGTGCCGCGGGCGAGCTCAGGAAGCTTTGCGGCACCGAAGACGAGGATGACGATCGCCAAGATGATGAGCCACTCGGCTCCCTGCGGCATACCGATCAATGGAGTGAACATGAACTACCTCATCTACGTCTAGGGGGAACGCCAGAAGTCTACGCGCCCGTACGGTACAGGCCGAGTGCCTGCCGCGCAGACGCGGCAAACGATTCAGTGAACTCT
>JALZDD010000843.1 GCA_030862715.1 Actinomycetota bacterium
CTGCACGATGAGGGGTGCGTCGGGGAGATCCGGGAGCGGGTCGCCGGGGCGGATGACGATGTCCGGCGGCAGCCCCCAGGGCACGTCGCCCACGGCGATGTTGGCCTCGGTGTCGACGGTCACGACCCGGGCACCGGCGAGATCCGGGATCTCGCTGAAGTCACTAGCTGTCGCGAGCGCCCGGCGAGCGCCCTCGATCGAGCGCTCCTCGAACCTGGGATCGAGCGCACCGTCCTGTCGCTGCTGCGCACCGGCGAGGTCGGCGAGCAGCCGGTCGATGCGCGCGACCGCGTCCTGGAGCCGCTCCAGCGGGAGGTCACCGGACTCGACCGCTGCCACGATCGCGGCGGTCGTGTCGTGGACCAGCGAGGTGGGCTTGTCGGGGCCCAGGAGGAGCAGGTCGGCACCCGCCTTGAGCGAGAGCACCGCAGCGGCCGGGATCCCCCGGCTCGCCGACGCACCGGCCATGTCGAGGGCGTCGGAGACGATCGGCCCGTCGTAGCCGAGCTCGCGCAGCAGCCTCAGCACCGGTGCCGAGAGCGTGCCGGGCAACTCGGGGTCCAGCGCCGGCACCACGATGTGGGAGGTCATCACCGAGGCGGCTCCGGCCTCGGCGGCCGCCAGGAACGGGACCAGCTCACGGTTTCGCAGGGTGTCCAGGGAGGCGCCGAGGACGGGCAGGGCGACGTGGCTGTCCTGGCCGGTGTCGCCGTGGCCCGGGAAGTGCTTGACGCAGGCGGCGACGCCGGTCGACTCCAGGCCCTTCACCCACGCGGCCACGTGCTTGGCGGCGACGCCGGCGTCGTGGGAGAAGGATCGGGTCGCGATCACCGGGTTGTCCGGGTTGGAGTTCACGTCGGCGACGGGCGCCAGGTTGAGGTTGATCCCGGCTCGCGCCAGCCGCACGCCGATCGCCCGGCCCGTCTCCTCGGTCAGCGACAGGTCGTCGGCCGCACCGAGGGCGGCGGCACCGAGCACCGAGGAGCCGGTGAGCGCCTCCAGCCGGGTGACGTCCCCGCCCTCCTCGTCGATCGTGATCACCGGGGCCCAGCCGCCTTCGGCGGATGCGGACCGGATCTCGGCCGACAGGCTGCGTACGGACTCCTCACCGGCCTCGGTGTTGGGACCGAACAGACAGATCCCGCCCATACCCTCGCGGAGCAGCCCGGCGTAGCCGGGCGGCAGGGTGGGGCCGGCGAAGGCGGAGACCTGGACGCGCAGCGCCAGGGTCTCGACGGTTGTCGGCGAAGGCATCACGACACCCCCAGCTCGCCGGCGAGGACGAGCACCGCGGCGCCGACGATGACGACGTCCTCGCCGAGCGTCGACGTACGGAACTCCAGCGGCTCGCCGCTTACCGGCATCGTCCGCTCGCGGATGATCCGGTCGGCGGTCACGCGCAGCGGGCCGTCCAGCAGTTCGGCCGGCCCGGAGAGGACCAGCTCGTGAAGATTGAGGGTTCCGACCACAGGGGCCAATGCCTTTCCAAGATGTTCGCCGGCTTCCACGAGCGCATCGTCGTGTGCTGTCTCGAGGCGCTCGCGCAGGCGCGGCACCGCGAGGAAAGTCTCCAGGCAGCCCTTGCGTCCGCACGCGCACAGCGGGCCCTCGGGGTCGACGGTCACGTGCCCGACCTCACCGGCGGCGTCGACGAACCCGTGGAGAAGCGCCCCTTCGAGCACCAGTCCGGCACCGACACCGGTGCCGACCCGCACGAGCATCAAGCCGCCGTCGCCGGACTGCCCGAAGGTGTACTCCCCCAGCACGGCGGTGTTGGCGTCGTTGGCGACGTACGTCGGTCGGCCGGTCTCGCGGCGCACCTGCTCGGCCAGCGCGACCTCGGTCCAGCCCAGGTTGGGTGCGGCGACCACGGTGCCGTCGGCGGCGACGACACCGGGACTGCCGATCCCGATGCCGAGGATCGGCCGGTCGGTGCTCGCGATCAGCTCGGTGACCAGCTCCTTCACGAGGCGTACGGCCTCACTTCCGGTGCGGCCCTCCCGGCACCTGGTGGTGCGGTGGACGACATCGCCGGTCAGGTTGAGCACGGCCCCAGCGACCTGGTCGTCACCGGAGACGTCGATGGTCACGATGTGCGTGGCGTCGGCGGCGAGCCCGACCAGCATCGGCGGCTTCCCGACCCGGCTCTCCACCGGCGCTCCGAGCTCCTCGACGAGCCCATCGTCGAGGAGACTGCCGACCAGATCGGAGACCGTCGCTCGGGTCAGACCGGAGGCACGAGCCAGGTCGGCGCGGCTCGCGGGACCCACCGCGAAGAGGTGCTGGAGCACCAGCGATCGGTGATGCCGCCGCGCATCCTCCTGCAGCAACTTCCCGATCGGCCGCAACGTACGCCGTCTCGCCTTGGACATGTTTGTTAGTCCATCGTACTTATTAATGATGCGTCAAGTCGACACGGCGATTTGGCCCATCTCGCGGGCAGAAAACGGCACATCGGCGAATCAGACGATGGCTGCGAGCTGGGCCCGGGTCGGGACGTACGGCTCGATGCGGAGGACCATGTGGGCCTCCTCGGGCGTGCGGTTGCCCTTGCGGCCGTTGCACTTGCCGCACGCCGCCACCGTGTTCATCCATGTCCATCTGCCACCGCGTGACTGTGGAAGGAGGTGGTCGATGGTGCGGGCTTGGCCGCCGCAATAGGCACAACGATGCTGGTCGCGCTTGAGCACTCCCTCGCGGGAGTAGCCGGCCGGCCGGTACATCCAATGCATGGCGATATAGCGGACCAGCCGCACCGCCTTGGGCCATGGATGTGGCCCGATCATCTTGTCGCCCTGTTGCTCGTGAACCACCGCCACCTCACGGAACAGCATCCGCACGGCGTGCTTGAACGAGACCCTCCCGAGCGGCTCGAAGGAGGCGTTATACAGGGTCACGGCACCCATGGTCGTGGTCATACTCGGTTACCTCCCAGGAGAGTCGGATAGAGATCGCGTGCAGGTCGGGTGGAAACAAAAAGGGCCGCCCCGACGAGACAGACATGTCTCGCAGGAGCGGCCCGGAGTGATCCGGTGCAGCTATGCACCCAGGTCACTGTCGGCTCCCGCGGGCATGAGGGTCGCGCTCGTGCGCAGCGGTCAGCGACCACGCCGCCGGGGCGGTGGTCGAGTGCTGCGTGCTCATGGTGGGCCCTTCAAAAGGTCAAGTG
>JALZDD010000320.1 GCA_030862715.1 Actinomycetota bacterium
GCAGAACACGGAAGGTAGTACCCCCTGATGGAGTGGTTGAGCACGGCGGAGATCCGCCGCCGTTTCACGGCGCATTTCGCCGAGAACACGAGTGTCGGCGAGCACACGGTGGTGCCGTCGGCATCGCTCCTGCTCGACGACCCCAACCTGCTCTTCGTCAACGCAGGCATGGTGCCCTTCAAGCCCTACTTCCTCGGTCAGGCCACCCCGCCATACGACCGGGCGACCTCGGTGCAGAAGTGCATCCGTACGCCCGACATCGAGGAGGTCGGCAAGACCACCCGGCACGGCACCTTCTTCGAGATGTGCGGCAACTTCTCCTTCGGTGACTACTTCAAGGAGGGCGCGATCACGCTCGCCTGGGAGCTGGTCACCAAGTCGGTCGCCGACGGCGGCTTCGGCTTCGACGAGTCGGTCCTCTACCCCTCGGTGCTCAACGGTGACGAGGAGGCGGTCGCGCTCTGGAAGAAGATCGCCGGGCTGCCCGACGACCGCATCGTGCGGCTGCCCCCGAGCGAGAACTACTGGTCGATGGGCGTGCCCGGGCCCGGTGGACCGTGCTCGGAGATCCTGATCGACCGCGGCCCGGAGTTCGGCGCCGACCGTGACTGGGACGCCGGCGACCGCTATCTGGAGTTCTGGAACCTGGTCTTCATGCAGGACAACGTCGTCGCGGCGCGGTCCAAGTACGACGTCGACATCGACGGCGCCCTGCCGCAGAAGAGCATCGACACCGGCCTCGGCCTCGAGCGTGTCGCCTACCTGATGCAGGGCAAGGCGAACATGTACGAGACCGACGTCGTCTTCCCCGTCATCGAGAAGGCGATGGAGCTGACCGGCAAGAAGTACGGCGCCTCCTACGATGACGACGTCCGCTTCCGTGTCGTCGCCGACCACGTGCGCTCCTCGCTGATGCTGATCAGCGACGGTGTCACCCCCGGCAACGAGGGCCGCGGCTACGTCCTGCGCCGGCTGATGCGCCGCGCGATCCGCAACATGCGCCTGCTGGGCTACGAGGACCCGGCGATGCCGGAGCTGCTGCCGATCTCCCGGGACAAGATGGGGGAGACCTACACCGACCTGCACACCGGCTGGGACCGCATCAAGCGGGTCGCCGACGCCGAGGAGGAGGCTTTCCGCAAGACACTCGCGGCCGGCACCCAGATCTTCGACCTGGCCGCGACCGAGGTGAAGTCGAGCGGATCCACCACGTTCACCGGTGCCAAGGCGTTCCAGCTCCACGACACGTACGGCTTCCCGATCGACCTGACCCTCGAGATGGCCGCCGAGGCGGGCCTCGAGGTCGATGAGCCGGGCTTCCGTGGTCTGATGACCGAGCAGCGCGAGCGGGCCAAGGCCGATGCGCGCGCCAAGAAGGGCCAGCACGCCGACGTGTCGGTCTACCGCGGCATCCTCGACACCAACGGGCCGACCGACTGGCAGGCCTACACGACCCTCGACACCGAGTCGAAGCCGATCGCTCTCCTCAAGGAGGGCAAGCGGGTCGACGTGCTCGGTCCCGAGGAGATCGGTGAGATCGTCCTCGACCGCACCCCGTTCTACGCCGAGTCCGGCGGCCAGTCCGCCGACGCGGGCATCATCGAGTTCGACGGCGGCCGGCTCGAGGTCGTCGACGTGCAGCGGCCGGTCAAGGGCCTCGTGGTGCACCAGGTACGGGTCGTCGACGGCGAGTTCCACGGTGGCGAGTCGCTCGTGCACGCGCAGGTCGACCCCGAGTGGCGCCTCGGCGCCCGCCAGGCCCACTCCGGCACCCACGTGGTGCACGCGGCGCTGCGCGAGGTGCTCGGTCCGACCGCGCTGCAGTCGGGCTCCTACAACCGCCCCGGCTACCTGCGTCTCGACTACGGCTGGACCAAGGGCCTGACCCCGGAGCAGATGCATGAGATCGAGGAGGTCTCCAACCACGCGCTGCGGGCCGACCTTCCGGTCTCCTGGGACTACATGACGCTCCCACAGGCCAAGGAGTGGGGCGCGATCGCGCTCTTCGGCGAGACCTACGACGACTCCAAGGTTCGGGTCGTCGAGATCGGCGGCCCCTGGTCGCGTGAGCTGTGCGGTGGCACCCACGTCGACCACTCCGCCCAGATCGGCACGGTCGTGGTCACCTCCGAGGCCTCGGTCGGCTCCGGCAACCGGCGCATCGAGGCCTACACGGGCGTCGAGGGCTTCGACTACCTCGCCCGTGAGCGCGACGTGGTCTCCGAGCTCAACCTGCTGCTCAAGACGAAGTCCGACGACGTCGTCGGCAGGGTCTCCGACCTGATGGAGCGCCTCAAGGCCGCCGAGAAGGAGATCGCCCGGGCGCGTACGGCACAGCTGCTCGCCTCCGGTGGCTCGATCGCGGCCACCGCGGTCGACGTCAACGGCGTCCAGGTCGTCGCCCAGAAGGTCCCGGGTGTGGGCGGCGGCGACGCGCGCACGCTCGCCCAGGACGTACGCGCCCGGCTCGGTGACGCGCCGGCGGCTGTCGTGCTCATCGGGGATGCTGACGACAAGGTCGCGGTCGTGGCCGCGGTCAACCCGGCCGGCATCGCCAAGGGCGTCAAGGCGGGTGACCTGATCAAGGAGCTCGCGCCGGTCGTGGGTGGTCGCGGCGGCGGCAAGCCGGACTTCGCCCAGGGCGGCGGCACCGATGTGTCCAAGATCGACACCGCGCTCGGAATGGTCGCGACGCTGGTCGCGCAAGCCTGATGCGCCACGGCGTACGCCTCGGTCTCGATCCTGGCGACGCCCGGATCGGCGTCGCCAGGAGTGACCCCACGGGGTTCCTGGCGACGCCGCTCGAGACGGTCAAGAAGGGCCGCGGAGACTTCGCGCGCCTGCAGGCGATCGTCGCCGAGATCGCCGAGGAGTCGACGATGCTCGAGGTGGTCGTCGGGCTGCCCCGGTCCCTCAAGGGAGGGGAGAACCCGGCGACTGCTAAGGTCCGGGACTTCGCCGCGTCATTGGCGCGGCGAGTGGCTCCGGTCCCGGTTCGCCTCGTCGACGAACGACTTACAACAGTTTCCGCGGAGGCTATGCTCCGAGACCGGGGGCGCAAGGGTCAGGACCGCCGAGCCGTGGTGGACATGGCCGCGGCGGTTGTGATCCTGCAACACGCATTGGACAGTGAGCGCGCTTCGGGGACCGCGCCTGGAGAGATCGTTGAGGTCGGTCATTGAGTGAGCGCTACTACCCCCCGGACCCGCGCGACCCGCGTCGCCCTGGTCAGGGGTCACCTGGTCGCGATCCGCGCGGTGGCTACCCGCCGAGGCAGCAGCCTCCGCAGGATCCCCGAGACCCACGCCGGATGCCGCCGCAGGTACCCGGTCAGATGCCGGGTCAGATGCCTCCGCAGCAAGGCCAGCCGGGTCGGCGCCCGGGGCCGCGTCCGGTGCCCGGTGCCGGCACGCCCCCGCCGGGCTACGGCCGGCAGGAGCCCCCGCAGCGGCCGGGTGGCTACGGCGGGCCGACCTACCAGCAGCAGCCTGCCTTCTTCGAAGGCGGTCCCTCCGATCACGATCCCTACTTCGACGAGAAGCCGCCCAAGCGCAAACGACGCTTCGGTGGCTGTCTGGCCGTGCTGGTGGCGATGGCGGTGGTCGTCGGTGGGTTCTACTTCGTGGGCGACCGGGCCATCGACTACGTCAAGGACATGGTCGCGCCGCCGGCCGACTACGCCGGCCCCGGCACCGACCCGGTCTCCTTCGAGGTGCACGAGGGCGACTCCGTCTCAGCGGTCGGCCGCAACCTGAAGGAGGTCGGCGTGGTGAAGTCCGTCGACGCCTTCATCGAGGCGGCCAACGCCGAGGGGCTGACCGTCCAGGTCGGCTTCTACCCGCTGAAGAAGCAGATGAAGGCCGCCGATGCCGTCGAGGTCCTCGCCAACCCGGAGAACATCGACACGATCAACGTGACCATCACCGAGGGGTCGCGCGCCAAGGCGATCTACAAGGTGCTCGCCGAGAAGACCAAGAAGAAGCCGGCCGAGTACAAGTTGGCCGCCCAGGACGCCGAGGCGATCGGCCTGCCCGACTACGCCAAGGGCAACGTCGAGGGCTATCTCTTCCCGGCGACGTACGCCTTCCCGCCCGACGCGACGCCGACCGAGATGCTGGCGATGATGGTCGACCGGTGGGAGCAGGCGCTCGGCGACAACGACATCGAGGCACGCGCCAAGCAGCTCAAGTGCGGCGACGGCAAGGCATGTACGGCTGAGCAGATCATGACCATCGCCTCCCTGGTCGAGGCGGAGGGTCGCGGTGACGACATGCCCAAGGTCGCCCGGGTGATCTACAACCGGCTCGATCCCAAGATCGACGACGGCGCCACGAACGGGACACTCGGGATCGACGCGTCCAATGCGTACGGCATCGGAAAATCCGGCACCACCCAGCTGACATCTGCCGAGCTGGCCAAGGACACGCCGTACGACACCCGTCGTCGCGCTGGTCTGCCGCCGACCCCCATCGGCTCGCCCGGTGACGCGGCGATCGAGGCGGCCCTCAACCCGGCCAAGGGCAATTGGCTCTTCTACATCACGGTGAACCTGAAGACAGGCGAGACCAAGTTCACCCGAGACTACGAGGAGTTCCAGGGCTGGAGCGCCGACCTGGACGCGTACTGCGCGAAGAACAAGTGCTGATGCTAGGAGACGTTGATTGAAGTGCGCTGTTCTGGGTGATCCGATCGATCACTCGCTCTCCCCGACCCTCCACCAGGCTGCGTACGCCGAGCTGGAGATGTCCGACTGGTCCTACACGTCGACGCGCGTGCAGGCCGGAGGCCTGGCGAAGTACGTTGCCGACCTCGGCGGCGACTGGCCGCCGAGCCGGTGGCGTGGGCTGTCGGTGACGATGCCGCTGAAGCGGGAGGCGTACGAGCTGGCGCGGTCGATGTCGCCGCGGGCGCGGCTCGTGGGGGCGGTCAACACGCTGGTGCGCTCCTCGCACGGCTGGGTGGGGGACAACACCGACTTGCCCGGGGCGGTCGCGGCGATCCGGGAGCGCGCGGGCGAGGGATTCTCCTGCACGTCCGGCGCGATCCTGGGCGCAGGCGCGACCGCGGCCTCCACGGGCCTCGCGCTCGCCGAGCTCGGTGCCTCCCGGATCACGCTGCTGGCGCGCAACCCGGGCGCTGCGGGGGAGACGATCGAGATGATCTCGCGTCACCGGAGCAAGCCCGTCGTCTCGGTGCTGCCGCTGGACTCGGCGGCCCGAGAGTCGACTACCAGTGGTGTCGACGTGGTCGTCTCCACTGTTCCGGCGAAGGCGCAGACCCCGGAGCTCATCGACCGCTGGGCATCGACGCCGGTCGTCTTCGATGTCGTCTACGACCCGTGGCCCTCGCCGCTGCTGTCCGTCGCACCCGGCGTGGCGGTGAGCGGTCTGGACCTGCTCGTGCACCAGGCGGTGCTGCAGTTCGAGCTCTTCACCGGCCGCACCGCTCCGCTCGCCGTGATGCGAGCAGCGGGGGAGAAGGCGCTGGCCAGCAGGGAGTCCAGTATGGAGTCGACACCGGCATGAGTCCCGGGGCGGTCGTGCTGGTGAGTGCGGCCGTCGCCGGACTGCTCGCTCTCGGGGTGCCGGCGCTGCTTCGCCGGCTCCCCGAACCGGTCGACGACCCGCCGGAGGTCTCCTACGCCACCGTGGCCGGGTGGACCCCGCTTCTCCCTCTTGCGGTGGCCGTCTCCGCGGCGCTCGCCGGGCTGCTCGCCTGGCGGGTGGAGCCCTCGCGGCTGATGGTGGCGCTGGTGCCGCTCCTACCTCTCTGCGTGCTGCTCGCGTATGTCGACTGGCGGGTCCAGCGGCTGCCGAAGGTGCCGATCCTGGTGGCGACCGCGGTCGGGCTCGGCCTGCTCGCCGCCGAGTGGCTCTGGACGCGCGACACCGCGGCGGCTCTCGGCGCCTTCGCCGGGCTGGTGATCGCGCGCTCGGCCTTCTGGCTGCTGTGGCGGATGCTGCCGCACGCGATGGGCTTCGGCGACGTACGGCTCGCGGCGCTCGTCGGTCTGGTCCTCGGTCGGCTCGGCTGGGAGCAGCTGGCCCTCGGGCTGTGGGCAGGGCTGGCGATCTTCGGTGTCTGGGGCATCGGACGCGCCGTCGCGCAACGCTCGCGTACGGCTATGCGCGAGCCGTTGGCGTACGGGCCCTTCATGATTCTGGGCATGCTCGTCGGTGTGCTCGCCGTCTCGCTTTGAGCCCGGGTGCACGGGGTTGCGTGACCGGGATGAAACACTAGAGCCATGTTGCGTTGGCTCACTGCGGGCGAGTCCCATGGTCCGTCCCTGACGGCCGTGATGGAGGGTCTACCCGCCCACGTCCGGATCACCTCTGACGACATCGCTGATGCCTTGGCACGGCGGCGGCTCGGCTATGGCCGCGGGGCCCGGATGAAGTTCGAGAAGGACCAGGTGCGGATCACCGGCGGCGTACGCCACGGGGAGTCGCAGGGCGGTCCGGTCGCGATCGAGGTCGGCAACACCGAGTGGCCCAAGTGGGAGACCGTGATGGCCTCCGACCCGGTCGACGCCGACGTGCTGGCTGGCCAGGCCCGCAACGCGCCGCTGACCCGCCCGCGGCCCGGTCACGCCGACCTGGTCGGGATGCAGAAGTACGACTTCGACGACGCCCGCCCGATCCTGGAGCGTGCCTCGGCCCGCGAGACCGCGGCCCGCGTCGCGCTCGGCGCGGTCGCCTCGGCCTTCCTCGAGCAGGCGCTCGGCGTCCGGCTGGTGTCCCACGTCCTGGAGATCGGCGGAGTCCGTACGCCCGGCCGCGAGGTCCCCGCTCCCGAGGACGTGGCGCGCCTGGACGAGGACCCGGTGCGGGTGCTCGACCCCGACGGCTCCAAGCAGATGGTCGCCCGGATCGACGAGGCCCACAAGGACGGCGACACCCTCGGCGGCGTCGTCGAGGTCGTCGTCCACGGGCTTCCGCCGGGCCTCGGCTCTCACGTGCACTGGGACCGGCGCCTCGACGCGCGCCTGGCCGGTGCGCTGATGGGCATCCAGGCGATCAAGGGTGTCGAGGTCGGCGACGGCTTCGAGCTCGCCGCGACCCCGGGCTCCAAGGCCCACGACGAGATCGTCCCCTCTGCTGAGGGCATCCGCCGCGCCTCCGGGCGCTCCGGCGGCACCGAGGGCGGCATGTCGACCGGCGAGATCCTGCGCGTGCGCGCCGCGATGAAGCCGATCGCGACCGTGCCGCGTGCGCTGCGCACCGTCGACGTGGCCACCGGTGAGGAGGCCGTCGC
>JALZDD010000324.1 GCA_030862715.1 Actinomycetota bacterium
GTGACCGTTTGCGACTGGTCGTAGTAGTACGGCCCCGCGCCGGGCGCGCCGGTGTTGAGCTGGTCAGGGTCAGCAACGGCCTTCGGCGAGATGACCATGCCCCAGCCGCCCGCGAGGTAGTTGGCAAGCAGCGGCGTCGGCGTCTTCAGATTGATCCGGACCGTCAGGTCGTCCGGCGTCTCGATCGAGTCGAGGCTCAGGAAGGTCGAGATCGTACCGCCCGCAGAGGCGAAGTACTCGAGCCATCCCTTGACTGCCGCTGCGTTGACCGGCTCGCCGTCAGCGAACTTCGCGTCGTCGCGCAACTTGAGCTCGAAGACCTTGTTGCCCTCGCCGACGTATCCGAACGATTCAGCCAGGCCAGGCTGTAGCCTGCCATCCTCCGCACTCTTGGTCACGAGGGTGGCGTAGGGCAGGTAGAGGGCGAAGCCTGCTCCGGAGAGGCCCGAGTCGATAGCGGGGTTCAACGCACCGAACTCGCGCTCGATGCCGATTGTGAGTGTCCCGCCCGAGCCGCCGTCCGACGAGTCGTCGCCTGCGCCGCAGGCCGCGGCGAGCGTGGCGACCATCGCCATGCCGACCACGGCGGCCATTGCGCGTCGAGCCCCCGAGCGCCCCACGGACCACCACCCCCGCTGCTTTGTTCCAGCCATGATCTTCTCCTGCTCAGTCCTTGTGGCCTCGGTCACTCCAAGGTCATGCAAGATTGAATCCACTTTGTGATGCGCAGTCAAGACTTCACGCGAAATCAGGGGACCAACATCGGGGCGCCTATGCCGATCGCCGACGTGGAGCTCATCGAGAACGCGTGTGGCGCCGGGAGAACCCGGCGCCACATCGCTGCACGCGCCCGCCGCCCGAGGAACGCGGCAGGGGGTCGTCAAACGATCTTCGTGACTTGGAAGCTCACAGCCTCCCAGGTGTCACCCTTGCGACGCCAAAGGCCCGCGGCGATCGCGATCACCTCACGGAAGTCGCGGCCGTCCTCGGGCCACAGCTTGGCATGGAAGGGCCCGACCACCAGCGCCACATGGCCGTAGTCGCGGACCTGCAGGTCACTGCGGACGGTTTCGTATTTGCCCGCCATCCGCGTCGCGAGGGTCGTGAAGTACTCGGCGCGGTCAAGGTCGAAGATGCCGTTGCCGTGCACATGGACATAGTCCTCGCCGAGGATCTCCTCGAGCGCACCAAGATCCATAGCGTCGAACGCGACGCATCGGCGTCGCTCGAGCTCGATCAGTTCGTCCTTCATTGCTCCTCGTTTCTTCCGGTCTGGGGAATCAGGTAGGTCACGCGGGCGTCGCCGCGCGCTAGGTCAACACGTCCTGTACCAGCGCGAGCGCTTCGCGCCCGCCCTGCATCAGCCTGGTCATGTCGAAGCCGGGGAGGATGGTGTAGTCGGTCCCGAAGTCAAGAACCGCATTGATCTGCTCGCGTCCCATCGCCGGCATCGAGACGTACAGCCCGTTCTCGTGAGCCACGTCAACGATCCGGCGCAGCCGCGCTTCCTGCTCCCGCTCGAAGTAGTTCGGGCCGACAGTGCCGCCGAATGCGACCGAAAGGTCGGTCGACCCCGGAAGCACACCGAAGAGCCCCGGTGTCGCACAGATCTCTTCCAGGTTCTCGTAGCCGAGCCGGCTCTCTATCTGGACCACGGCGAGACACTCGTCGGCCACGAGGGGCGACACGAGCGACCGTCCCGCACGCACTCGGGCGCCGTCATTGCACTTCTCGACCAGCTCGGCGGCGCGCGCTGGAGTATCCACCATCGGACAGATCACGCCGGCGACACCGGCGCCCACGACTGCCTTCTCCAGGATCCCGCCGTCGATGGAAGGCACCCGCACGAAGGGACAGCTGTCTGGCCAACCGCCATGACGAGGTCACAAAGGGAGGCGATGGTCGCGGGCCCGTGCTCGAGGTCGATCCACACGGTCTCCGCCCCAAGGAGGGCAACGTTGTGGGCGACGAACGTGCTGCCCGGCATGACACAGGCCTGAGTGGGTCGCTCACCCCGCTCGAGCATCGCCTTGAGTTTCGGGACCATGAGGTGCTCCTGTTCTCGGCTATCGACCGTCGGGGAGGTTCGCCAGCTCCTTCTTCTTCGCCTCGACATCGACGTCAAAGAGCGCGGCGAGGTTGAGGCCGAGAATCCGCTCCTTGTCCTCGACGGTGATCTGCGGGTAGCCGTAGCCGCGGCGCAGGTCCTCGGGGATGTCGAAGTTCATCACCGTCTCGACGTAGCGGGTCGGGTTGCCCGCCAGTGCACCCTCGGTGCCGTAGATCAACTTGTGGGAGCCCACCTGCTGCAGGAGCTCGCCGAGCATCTTCTGGACCAACCTGGGTCGCCAGATCGCCATCTGGATCATGGGGGACATGAGCAGGTGAATGTTCGGGAAGCGGCCCAGGATGTTGACGGTCTCATCGAAGTAGAGCGGCTCGGGGTGGTGCATGATCAGCTCGAGGTCTGGGAAGTCCCGCGCGATCCGCTGCAGGTAGTTCGGACGTTGAGTCTCCACATCGTGGAATTGGTCAGCAGGCCTGCACATGTGGAACTGAATCACCTTGATCCCGAGCTCACCGCACCGCTCATAGAGCGGATAGCCGAGCTCGCGGTCGTCGGCGCACCAGTCGAGCGGGTAGAACTTCATCGACTTCGCGCCGAGCTCCTTGACCTGGTAGGCGATAGACTCCAGCGCCGCGCCCTTGGGCTGCCCGAACGGCTCCACGCCTCCGACGAAGACGGAGCGCTCGGGATAGGCCTCTGCGAGGCGGTAGTTGACCATCAGCGGATGGTTTGGGTCGACGTAGTTGTTGGCCCGGCCGAAGAACGGCAGGCTGCCCACCGCTGCCATGTCGGTCGGGGCGTTACGGAAGAGCACGTCGTAGTTGGCCGACGGCGTGCCGCGCGCCTCCTCCGACACCTCGTCGCCCATCCGATGGTCGAGCAAACCGCCCAGCAGCCGCGACGTCCGGTCGAGCATGACCTCGACCTGCGCGGGGCTCGGAATCTCCTTGACGTGGTCGAAAGAAAGGTCCGCCACGTGGACTACACCATCGAAGACAAAGGTCTCACCGATCAACGCATACTCCTGATCCTCAGGCCCGGCCTCGGCCGGGGCGGCCTGTCCGGGTGACAGGCACCGTACGACAATGGACGCTACCCAGAAGTTGTTCCGGCCCGTGGCCCGCGGCCCGTACCGAAATGTATATCACATCGCATGCAAAGTGTTGACAGGCTTTCTCCAAGGCCGGAGAGTTGCGCTGTGCTTACTGTGATGCGTGGAGGAAAGGGGGGCCGATCGGCGATCGCCGAGAAGACCTTCACCGGCTCGGCATGGATGGACATTCACATGCCCCCGACAGATGGGATGGCAGTCGGCGAGGTGTTCTTCCAGCCGTGTGCGCGGACCAACTGGCATTCTCACCCGGGTGGCCAGCTGTTGCTGATCACTGCAGGCGACGGCTTCGTGGGCGATGAGAACGAGACGATCGCAGTGCGGGCCGGCGATGCGGTGTGGACTCCGCCGAACGAGCGGCACTGGCACGGTGCCTCCGCGGACCGCTTCATGCTGCACACCGCCGTCACCCTCGGCGTCACGGCCTGGGAGGACCCCGTCACCGACGCCGAGTACGACGCCGCAGGCCGATCCACCGAGAGCTGA
>JALZDD010000851.1 GCA_030862715.1 Actinomycetota bacterium
GGTAGCCCTGCTTCGCCAGGATCGGCGCGACCTCGGCATAGCTGTGGATGTCGTAGGGCCAGCCGTGCAGCAGGATCACCGGCTGACCGTCGCGGGGCCCGAGGTCGACGTACCCGACGTTGAGCTCTCCGGCGTCGATCTGGAGGACGTCGGCGAACGACGTGCTCGCTCGTCCAGGGTGTACCGGTCGGGCAGCCGCCCGCTCCCCCGTCGCGGCCAGCGCCGCTGTCGAGGTCGCGGCCAGGCCGACCGCCTTGGCAAAGGTCCTGCGGTTCATCATGGTCTTTTCCGTCTTTCGCTCAGGTCAGGATGTGGTCACATCCGGAACGGGTTCGGGCCCTCGAACCAGCCCAGGGCCGCGTACGCATCGCGGATGAGTGCCTGGGCGGCCCGAGCGAGCGCGTCGCTCGGCTCGGACCGCCACTCGCCCTCAGGCGACGCGGGCGAAGAAGTCCACGTCGACATTGCCGGTGATCGCCTTCGAGTAGGGGCAGATCTGGTGGGCACGCTTGGCCAGCGTGCCGATGGTCTCCTCGTCCAGCCCGCCGACGACGATCTCGAGCTCGGCGCTGAGGAAGAACTCCTCGGTCGGGTCGGTCGTCTCGGCGTGGTTGAGGGTGACGTTCGCGGTCACCTCGATGCTGTCGAACCGGATCCGCTCCTCGGCGGCCGCTCGGCGGAACGCGCCCATGAAACAGGCGGACCAGCCCGCGGCGAAGAGCTGCTCGGGGTTGGTGGCGCCGCCGGCGCCGCCGAGCTCCTTCGGGATGGCCAGGCCCAGATCGATGAGGCCGTCCGTGGATGCGAGGTGGCCGCCGTTGCGCCCCTCTCCGGTCGCGGTCACGGTGCCGGTGTAGTTCGCCATGTCACTTCTCCTTGTGTTGCTGTTGGAACTGCTCGGTGATGACGACTTTCGCCCGGGACTCACGGGCCCGGCGCCAGGGAGACCCACTGGTCGACTCCCTGGGCGACCCGGGAGAATGAAGGGGCTCCACTGGTGATGACCGACGCGAGGTGTGGATTGAAGATGGGGATGCCCGCCCTCAGAGGGCGACAGGCCGAGCAGGAAGCACTGGATCGGCTGGTACGCGGGGTCCGCGCCGGCGAGAGCCGAGTGCTCGTCCTGCGGGGGGAGGCCGGCACCGGCAAGACCGCACTGCTCGACTATCTCGCCGACCGGGCCGGCGGCCGGGTGATCCGAGCCGCGGGCGTCGAGCCCGAGTCGGAGATCGCCTACGCCGCCCTGCAGCAGCTCTGCGCTCCCCTCCTGGACCATCTCGACCGCCTCGCCGAACCACAGCGGCAGGCCCTCTCCACCGCCTTCGGCCTCAGCACCGGCGAGCCTCCGGAGGCGCTCGTGGTCGGGCTCGCGGTGCTCGGGCTGTTGGCGGAGGCCGCGACCGACCAGCCACTGGTCTGCGTCGTGGACGACGTGCAGTGGCTCGACCGGATGTCGGAGGTGATCCTCACCTTCGTCGCCCGCAGGCTCGACGCGGAGTCGGTCGCGCTCGTCTTCGGCGTACGCAGTCCTGACGACGAACACCTGCTCCCGGACCTTCCGGAGCTGCGGATCGAGGGCCTCGCCGACGCCGACGCGCGGCTCCTGCTCGAGTCCGTGCTGCCCGGGCCCGTCGACGCGCGGGTCCGTGATCAGATCGTCTCCGAGACCCGCGGCAACCCGCTCGCGCTGCTGGAGCTGCCCCGCGGACTCTCCCCCGCGGAGCTGGCGTTCGGCTTCGACGGCCAGAGCGCCAAGCCCGTGGCCAGCCGCGTCGAGCAGGGCTTCCAGCGGCGTATCGCCACGCTCCCCGAGCAGACCCGTCGGCTGCTGCTCACCGCGGCCGTCGAGCCGGTCGGCGACGTCACCCTGCTGTGGCGCGCGGCCGAGCGACTCGGGCTCGACATGGACGCCGCCGCGCCGGCCGAGGACGCCGACCTGATCTCGATCGGGACCAGGGTCCGGTTCCGGCACCCCCTGGTCCGCTCGGCCAGCCGGCGCTCGGCCGGGCCCGCGGCCTTGCGAGCGGTGCATCACGCTCTCGCGGACGTGACCGATCCCGCGCAGGACCCTGACCGGCGGGCCTGGCATCGCGCACACGCCGCGATCGGCCCGGACGAGACCGTCGCCGCCGAGCTGGAGGAGTCCGCCGACCGGGCGTTGGCACGTGGCGGACGGGCCGCCGCGGCGGCATTCCTCGAGCGGGCCGTTGAGCTCACCACCGACCCGGCGACCCGAGCTGGGCGCGCCCTGGCCGCGGCCGAGGCACGGTTCGCTGCCGGCGCGATCGCGGAGGCCGCGCAGCTGCTCGACACCGCCGAGATCGGGCCTCTCGACCCTGCCCAGCTCGCCCAGGTGCAGCGTCTGCGCGCCCGGCTGGCGTTCGCGCTCAACACCGGACGGTCCGTGGTGCCCCCGCTGCTCGAAGCGGCCGGTCGGCTCGAGCAGCTCGACGACGGGCTCTCCCGCAAGACGTACCTGGCCGCGATCGCCGCCGCGATCAACGCCGGGAGGCTGGGCGGCGACGATCTGCGCCGGGCTGCCGTCGCGGGCCGGGGCGCCCCTCGTGGCGAGGACGCGATCGGTCGCCTGCTGACCGGGCTGAGCACCTGGGTGCTCGACGGTCACGCCGCCTCCGTGTCGATGCTCGCCGACGCCGTCGAGGACATCGGGGTCGAGAACGAACTCGAGCTGGCCTGGCTGCGCGGCGCGGTGACCCACGAGGTCTGGGACTCCGGGGCCTATTTCGGACACTCAGAGGACCTGCTGAGCCATGCCCGCGCCAGCGGGCGTCTGTCGTTGCTGGCGGCCGCGTTGAGCTTCCGCGTCACGGCCCTGATCCACGCCGGCCACTTCGAGGAGGCCGCCACGATCCTCGATGAGGCCGCCACCCTCGGCGCCATGGTCGGCGTGGAGCCCCATCCCGCGAGCGCGGTGATCCTGGCCGCCTACCGCGGGCGCGAGGAGGAGGCGACCGCAGCCATCGATGCCGCCCTCAGCTACGCGCGAGCCTCCGGCGTCGGTTGGAACCTGGGGGTGGCGGCGTACAGCCGGGCGGTGCTGTCGAACGGTCTCGGTCGCTACCGCGAGGCGCTCGCGGCAGCGCAGGAGGCCGTCGAGTTCGAGGATCTGGCAGTGATGCAGTGGGCTCTGGCGGAGCTCGTCGAGGCGGCGGCCCGTAGCGGGGCGGATGACGTCGCGGCAGCCGGGCGCGACCGGCTCGTCGCACGCACCTCGGTCGTCGACTCGCCGTGGGCACGCGGCACAGCGGCCTACGTCGACGCGCTGACCGACACCACTGGTGAGGTCGAGAAGCACTACCGTACGGCGATCGACGAGCTCACCTCCGCGGGCATGACCCTGCCCGCGGCTCGGGCTCAGCTCCTCCTGGGCGAGTGGCTGCGCCGGGAGAACCGTCGCACCGAGGGGCGTCAGCAGCTCCAGGCGGCGCATGAGCTGTTCGCGAGCATCGGCGCCGAGGCGTTCGCCGAGCGAGCAGCCCGGGAGCTCGCCGCGACGGGCGGCGTCGCCCGGACACGTACGCGCGGGGCCGAGGTCGACCTCACCGCGCAGGAGGCTCAGATCGCTCGGCTGGCCGCCGCCGGACGGACGAACCCGGAGATCGGCGCAGTGCTGTTCCTCAGTCCGCGGACGGTCGAGTGGCACCTGCGCAAGGTCTTCACCAAGCTCGACATCTCCTCCAGACGGGAGATGGCCGCGGCCCTGCGCGACCAGTGAGCCGGGCACCGGCCAGGGTGCACCCCAGGGCATCACCCTGGTGCCGGCCGGGCACCTGTGCCGGAAGTCTCCTCGTATGCCCGAAC
>JALZDD010000861.1 GCA_030862715.1 Actinomycetota bacterium
GGTAGTCGTCCACGCGACGGTCGGGCTGCGGGATGCCGACGCGGTCGAGCATCTCGATGGCGCGCTTGCGCGCCTCCCTCTTGGTCACGTTGTTGTGGACCTGGTAGGCCTCCATGATCTGGTTGCCAACCGTGTAATAGGGGTGCATCGCAGAGAGCGGGTCCTGGAAGATCATCGCCACGTCGCGACCGCGACGCTTGCGCATCTCCTCATCGCTCACCCTGAGCAGGTCCGTCCCCTCGAGCAGGATCTCGCCACTGAGGATGGCGTTGGTGCCGCGGTGCAGTCCCATGATCGCCGAACTGGAAACCGACTTGCCAGAGCCGGACTCGCCGACGATCCCGAGCGTCTTGCCACGCTCCAGGTCGAAACTGAGGCCGTCGGTCGCCTTGACGATTCCGTCGGAGGTCGAGAAGTGGACCTTCAAGTCCCGCACCGAGAGGAACGCACTGTTCCTTGGCGTCTCGGAGATCGCGCCGTCCTCGGGCGTCTCGGAAAGCTCAAACATATTTCAGATCCCTCCTCAGCCGACGCGCACGCGCGGGTCGATGACGGCGTAGAGAACATCCACAATGATGTTCGCGAGAATGACGAAGGACCCGGCAATCAGCACCACTGCCACCAGCACGGGCAGGTCGAATGCCGCGTTCGCCTGAATCGTCAACAATCCCAGGCCCGGGTAGTTGAAGACACGTTCAGTGATGATCGCTCCGCCGAGAAGCGTTGCGAAGTCGAGACCGGCCATCGTGACCAGCGGTGTCAGCGCAGCACGTAGGGCATGCTTGAAGACGACCTTGCCTCGCTGCAGTCCCTTGGCGTTCGCAGTGCGAATGTAGTCCTCAGTCAGCGACTCGAGCACGAACGCACGCGTCATTCTGACGTAACCCGCAAGGAACAGCAGGGCGAGAGTCAGCGCGGGAAGCAGCAGGTTCCCGAACCACTCCACTACGCCACCATCAGCGATCTGGGTGTACTTCGGATATGGAAACACGCCCCATTTGATCGCAACATAATTGAGCAGAAACACCGCGATCGCGAAACTGGGGAAGGCGTAGATCACCAGCGTGGCGCCCACGATTCCTCGGTCGAGGAACGAACCTTGGTTCATCGCTGCCAAGATGCCGAAGAGCACACCGCCGATCAGCCATAGGACCAGGGCGACCACGGCGAGGGAGATCGTGACCGGCAGCGCTTCGCTGACCATCTCGTTGATCGTCTTCGCATTGAAGTTCGAGAAACCGAGACAAGGTGCTGCGCAGTGCGTGACTTGGTCGGGCGCGGCCTCACGTTGGGCTTCGTCCAGCGGAAAGTCACGGCCTGCGAAAAGCCCTTTGATAAAGCCGGCCCACTGTTCGACCACAGGCTTGTCATAGCCCAGCGCTGCGCGAGTGATATCGCGTTGCTCCTCGCTACAGTTCTTGCCGCACGCAAAGCGCGCTGCGTCGATCGGCGTGGCGAAGAACAACATGAAAGTGACCAGCGTCATCGCCAGAATGAGGACAACCCCAATCAGACACCGGCGCACGACGTATGCCCACATCGGACGAACTCTCCCATTCAAAGTCTATTCAGAACTCGCCCTGACCTGCGACGGTCATGGCGACTTACGCCTGTTGGCGCATCTCCGACTAGTGGTGGGCCGCCTCATCTGCGACGACCCACCACCTAGCGGAATGATGTTGCCGTGAACCTCAGCGGAGGATCACTGCTCCACGCCGATCAGCCCCAGCTCGGCGTAAGAGCTCGAAGCAGGCGTGGTGGTGAACCCCGTCACCTTGGACCCGTGGAGCCAGTTGAACTTGGTGACTTCCGTCGGGATGTAGGCGACCTCCTCGCCCAGGATGGCGTCGGCCTCCTGGAGCGCCTTGGTCTGAGCGTCGAGGTCGGTCGCGTTGGCGGCCTCGTCAACCTTGGCGTTGAAGGCGTCGCTGTTGTAGCAGCCGTAGTCGTTGTTGCAGTTGGTCGCCGAGATGTTCGGACGACCGTCGAACAGCGGCGGCAGCACCGTGTTGGCGGAGGGCCAGTCTGCACCCCACCCGCCCCACATGAGGTCAGAGTCCTTGTCGGGCTTGCCGATGACGTCGTAATAGGTGTCGGTCAGCGGGTCGAGAGTAACGTTGAACCCAGCCTCGTCCCACTTGGTCTTCAAGACGGCAAAGGCCGCGTCGGTGGTGGGACTCTGCTGGTAGGTGACCTTCAGCGGGTACGGCGTCTTCTCCCCGGACTCGGCGAGCAGCGCCTTGGCAGCCTCGACGTCGCCGGCCTCATCCAGGTCCGCGAACGCGGGGTTCGGCGTGGAACCGGTGACCGACGGGTTGACCAAGGTCGTCGCGGGGGCGGCGTACTTCTCCCCACCCAGGGCCTTGATGTAACCCGTCTTGTCGACCGCGGCGGCAATCGCCTGGCGAACCTTCACGTTTGTGACCCGCTTGGCGTTCGGCACCAGGTAGCTCACGTACGGCGACTCGACGTTGAGGTAACGCTCCTCGACCGGGCCTTCGATCTGGGAGATCATCGAGGACGGCACCCGCGACGCCGTGATCGCCGTCTGGTCGTCACCTGCGTCGGCGATGAGACGACGGTTGATCGTCTCGGCAGCCTCGTCGGAACCGTCGATGCTGAAGGCGATCTCGTCCGGCAGCGCCTTGCGGAGCTTGTCCGGGTCGTCGGTGGCCTCGTCGTAGTTCTCGTTGCGAACCAGGGTCGCGCCCTTGTTCTTGTCCCAGGCGCCGCCCTCGACCTTGTACGGACCGTTGGCGAAGACCTTCCACAGGCTCTTTGCGCCCTCGTCCTCGGACTCCTTGTAGGGGTCCGTCGACATCAGGCTGGCCGCGGCGAGCGGGAAGTCCGCCCAGGGCTTGTTGAAGTGGTAGGTGATGTCCTTGCCATCACACTCGATGGCCTTGTCGAACTCCGCCTGCTGCGCCGGCGTCGCTTTGTAGGGCCCCGGGTAGGTCGGCACGCCGTCCTTCTGCGGGACATCGAGGTAGCTCAGGATGTAGTTCGGGCCACCGGTGATGATGTCGTTCGCGAACACGCGGGAGGCACCGTAGCGGAAGTCCTCGCACGTGATCTCGGAGCCGTCTTCCCACTGGATGCCGTCCTTGAGCGTGAACTTCCACTCGGTGGAGTCCTCGTTCGGGGTGCCGGTGTCGGTGGCGAGGTCGGCAACCGGGGTGTTCCCGGCCTCCGGGTCCTCATCCATGGGGAACGCCACCAGGCCCCGATATACCGTGCGGCGGAAGCTCGACAGCTGAACGCCCAGGTAGATCCGCTGTGGGTCCATGCTCTCCCACGGCGAGCCCAGCAGGTAGTTCAGCGTCCCGCCCTTCGTGCCCTCCGCACCTGCGTCGGAGTCCGAATCGGACCCCGACCCACAAGCGGCCAGGCTGAGTCCGAGTGCTGCCGACGCTGCGACGGCAACGACACTCCTCAACTTACTTCCCATTTTCGTGTCCTCCTTGGGATGCGCGACGAATTGCCGCACGTTCAGCGCCGACTGTGTCGGCAGGAATGAGTCGAGCGGGTCAATCCGCTCATCGGCCTGACTTCGGGTCCAATGCGTCCCTCAGGCCATCTCCGAGAAGGTTGAAGCAGACGACGATCAGCGCGATCAAGACCGCCGGAATGATGAAGTAGGTGAAGTTGTCCGACATGAAGCTGAGCGAGTCGGTCAGCACGTTGCCCAGCGTCGGCGTCGGCGGCTTCACGCTGACGCCGAGGTAGGACAGCGCTGCCTCCGCCGAGATGAAGGCAGGCATGATCAGAGTGAACTGCACCAGGATCGGCGCCCACAGGTTCGGCAGGATCTCCTTGAAGTAGATCCGGCCAGGCCCCGCGCCTAGCAACCTCGCGGCGTAGACGAACTCGCGCTCGCGAATCGACAAGACTTGACCACGCACGATGCGTGCAGTGCTCGTCCAGCCGAAGATACCCAGGATCGAGACCACGTAGACGAACTGCGCGGTCGGTCCTCCCGGCACGTTCAACACCTGGGTTATGAAGGCGATGGCCACGGTCGAGAGCGCCAGCAGCATGAGCGTCTGCGGGAAGGCCAACGTCAAGTCGATGATGCGACCGATGATCGCGTCGACCCAGCCGCCCGAGGTGCCGGCGATGATGCCGAGAACAACACCGAGAGTGACCGCGATCAGTGTTGCAAGCAGGGAGATGCTCAGGGAGAAGCTGATCCCATACCAGATCCGGCTCAATGAGTCTCGTCCGATCCTTGGCTCCACTCCGAACGGGTGCTCCCAGGAGATCCCGCCGAACGGGTTAAGCGGAAGACTCTGTTCGTCGATCAGGTCCTGATGCGGCGTGAACGGGTCGAGCACGCCGGTCGCAACCAGGATCGGCGCGAGCAGTGCTGCGATCAGGTAGAACACCACCACACAGAACGAAAACATCGACAACTTGTCCGCACGGAACCGCGCCAACGCCAACTGGGTCGGCGACTTACTGACGACGGAACCGGCCACGGGAGCCGCGGTCTCCACGGCAACTTCGCCGATCTCGACCTGGGTGCCGGGCGTGGTCATGCTCACCTCAATCTGGATATACCTCGAACAGAGCAATCCGACGCCCTGCGGATGGCACTCTATGTGATCGCTTTGCCCGGATGTCACCCGAAGGGGTAACGATCCGATTTCATCCGCAGTTCGGTCGCGGTCAGGATGGCTTTCCGTCATCGACGCCTTCGACGCAAGAGTCTTCGGCCAGGCTGGATGTGGATCATCCCCGGACAACGCGGAGGAAGCTTCCCGTCGACGACGTCTGTGCGCGATTCGCGTCGCTGCTCTTCAGCGATGCATTCGAGCCGGGCCGATCAGCGAGATCGGATAGGCATGACCGCACGCCATCCACCTCCGTCAGGTCGAGCTCCTCGAACAATGCGAGCGCTGATCTGAAGGCATCGACCGCCGCGCCGCGGTCGCCTGCGTCGGCGCGAAGGCGCCCGAGTCGCTCGAGAGTCCTGGCCCGGTAGTAGCGCTCGTCGATTTCGCGCCAAGCAATCAGCGCTTGCCCGTATGCGTACTCGGCTCCCTCGAAGTCCCGCATCGCGTGCTTGATGAAGCCGATACTGTCCCAAGCCGACGCGGACGACCGCACGTGCTTCAGCAGAGCCGCCAACTCCGCCGACCGCGTGCAGTAATCAAGCGCGATCGCCAGGTCACCGAGCTGCGCGTGGCTCCAGCCCACCGCGTTCAGGGCCCTGGTTTGGCCGGCATCATCGCCCAACTGTTCGAACAAGTTGAGCGCCCGAAGGCGATGATCCAACGCGGCCCGCGGATCCCCGGACTCATCGAGAAGGTTACCGAGCAACCTGTGGGCATAGGCCTGCCCCTCCACATCACCGAGGTCAGAGTAGATGCTCAGCGCGCGGTGAACGCTCTCCTGTGCCCGCGCGGCATCGCCGGTTCGGGCTTGCGCGATCGCCAAGCGCCTACATGCCAACGCCTGCATCATCGGATCGTCCAGGAGCTCACCCGCCCGAAGGGCGGTTGTCTCAGCCATCAGCAGATCATCCCAGCGGCCGTGAATGTCAAGGTATGCGCCGATGGCCTCGGCAAGCCGCGCCCCTTCCCGAGGAAAACCCCATGACGCAGCAGCGTTACGGACGGCGGCCAACGCCGCCCCCACCACCGACGCCATCCAATCGCGCGCTTCGTCAACCGTTCCGAACTCTTCAACTACGACTCCGGCGGACGGCTCCGACAGGGCTGATCGTTCCCGGTACGGCGCAAACTGCGCGGTCGCCGCCACGGATCCGTGGATGAAGTAGTCGAGCAGCCGCTTGCGACATCGCGACACCTCGTCCGCCGAAAGGTCCGTGCGTGCCCGATCGGCAACGAACTGCCAGATGAGATCGTGCAGAGCGAGCCGCCCTCCGCTCGCCGTCTGTATCAGGCTGGCGTCCAGGAGTTCGTCCGCCAGCAGTAGCACTTCGCCGTGGCCGCGCCCGAACAGACTCGCCAACTCGGTCATTGAGACCTCGGATGAGACCCCTACGCCCAGCACGACAAGACATTGCCGCGCGTCATCTGACAACCCATCCATAGAGCCCAGCAGCAACTTCTCGATGGACGTCGATCCATCACCCGATGCAAAGACCGACAAACGGTGGCGATCCGTTGCGACCATCTTTGCGTACTGTGGGATCGTCTCTGGGTCCAGTTGAGCACGGGAAGCAACGAGAGCAAGAGCCAAGGGAAGTCCCGAACACAGATCGACCAGAGGCTGCAACTCTGCGGTCCGAGCATCGACCGTTCCCTTATTGGAAGACAACCGCAGCGAGATCAGCTCTCGCGACTCTTCAGGGCGAAGCACTCCAAGGCCGAGCGGCACCGCGCCAACCTCGGAGACAAGGCCGCGAAGCCGTTGCCGACTGACGACGAGCGCGCCCGCCCCCGGACCGGCAGGCAGGAGCGGACGTACCTGGTCCGAATCAGCAGCATTGTCGAGAATAACCAGGATCCGCATGGCCGATGCCAGCGTTCGATACTGCCCAATTCGTGCTTCAAGACCGTGACAGATCTTGGCCTCAGGAACTCCCAACGAGGTCATCAACACTCTCAACGCCTCGTCCGGCGTCAGCGGCTCATTCTTGGCATCGAACCCTCGAAGGTTCAAGTACAACTGCCCATCAGGAAACTGTGACGCCGCACGGTATCCCCACTCGATCGCGAGCGCAGTCTTGCCAACACCGGGAGGTCCCGACATCGTCACAACGGAGGTCGCGGCCGCCGACTCCAGCTCAGCCTTCACACCGGCCAAAGCACCGTCGAGAATCTCGAGTTCCTCTGCTCGACCGACGAAGGGCATCAAACGTGGCGGCAACTGTCTTGGGACATGAACCGTTTCCTCGACCACTGACTCCTCCTCGACGCGGCCAACGGTCCCGAAGAAGGCAGTTCGGCTCTGTTCCGTGAGTTCGAGCGCATCCGCAAGAGCCTCCAGCGTCGCCCGTCTCGGGCCAGCCACAAGCCCACTCTCCAACTTGCGTAGCCCGCGGACGCTCACCCCTGCCTTCTCGGCAAGCGCTTCCTGCGTCAGCCCGGCACGTTGTCGAAGCGCTTTCAGCGCATCTCCGAGCATCTGGTAGCTAACCGCCGTTCTATGCCGAATCCCGAGGGCTTTCAGCATACCCCGACCCTGGCGGTCACGCTGGAAGACGATACGCCTCGGTGACCAACTAGTTACGTGCCGATTGGGCCGTCAGAGAGCCCGACGAGGTGCGGGCCGGCACCCACCTCTTGGGAACCTCATACCTCCCTTGTCGACGAAAGTGCCGATCATGTGCCGGTCCATGTTCCTGTTCTCCGCATACCCCGCACGAGTTCAATACCTGTCGTCAGATCCAGATGGAGGAGAGGAGACAGGACGTTGAAGAGCCCTATGAGGATGCTCGCCCTTGGCGTCGTTGCTGGGTTGCTTGGGACTGGTGCAGCCTTCGCATCGACAGCATCGGCAGGCATCAGCGCTGAGCAGAACGAAGACCCCGTAGTTATCAACGCTCAGCAAAACGAGGATCCCATCATCGGGATGCTCGCGGGATCGCACCTCGGCCTGAACCTAGGAAAGTGAGACATCAACATGTCTAAGAAACTCGTGGCCCGCATGGTCCTCGTACCGACTGCTGTCATCAGCTGCTTGACTCTGAGCACCGGTGCAGCAAACGCCAACATCCGGTGCCCAGATGGTTGGCATTACGTCAACGGGGACTGCCGTAAGCTTTCATGCCCCCCGACGGGTCAAATCTGCCCGTAAGCACTCCGAAACCGTTAAGCGAACGCGACGTGCGTTTGCTTAACGGTTTCGCCAGACGCTGATCAACGCATCACGATCCCGGACCCGCCATTTGCGGGCCGGGATCGCGTTTCTCGTTTGCGTTCAGTGGCCGTTGCCCATGTCGGTAGGATCAACGGCTTGACGACGACACCCGCCTCGCCGGGGCGGCGGAGAGGGGTCGTAACCGGCACCCGTCTTCGGGAAGGCGATGATGTCGCGGATGGAGTCGGTGCCGGCGAGGAGGGCGCTTCTGGACGTCCTCGCGGTGGATACGGATCGATCCGCCGCCGATCTCGTTGCCGTTGCAGACGATTTCGTAGGCCCAGGCGAGCGCGTTGCCAGGGTACTTGTCGAAGCCCTCGACGTCCTGCGTGCTGGTGAAGGCATGGTGGACCGCGGTCCACTACCGCACCCTCCGTTCAAGCTCCACTTCACCCCGCCACGCGGCTTGCATGAACTCCTTGAGGTCTGATTCGGCCCTTGATCGAGCACCAGGCCGCCTGGCGGCGGTCAAGTCTGTCAACGACCTCAGCGCCAAGTAATCACCTACATCACCCTGGGTAGACGCGTGCGCCCGTTCATCCCGTACCGATGCGCGCGGGCTAGGTTCTGACGTAAGCGAACCAACTTAGATCGGATCCGTCGTCAACGACTTCACTATGGCATTGGAACCAAAAGTGCCGGTCTCGTTCCTGTTCGCGGCGTTCGACATCAAGTTGAATTGAACCGTCCCCCGCTAGCAACGAACGAGGAGAAGAGATGCAAAGAATGGCAAGGAAGTTCATACCACTGCTGGCGGCTGTCATCGTCGCCATCGCAACGCTAGCCATCGGAACTGCGTCAATGCCCAGCGCAAGGGCTGATAAGCACCCGGTTCCAAAGAACCCGTGCGGGGCGTTCTACAAGACGTCGGTGCCGTCGTCCGGAAAGCTGAAGATCTCGATCACCGTACGTTGCGAGCAGATCGTCGCCGAGATCTATCACGGCGTCACGATCCAACGCCGCGGCTGGGTCAAGACCGGCATAAAGAACTGCTGGAACGTCAAGTCGTGCACGTTCACAAAAACCGTTCCGAACCCACGTGGCAGTCAGCGCTGGGAGGTTCATGACGACTGGAACCGTCGAAACGTGCCACTCGGCGGTTGGCTCGGTTACCACAACTACCAGTTCACCTTCAGGAAGTAGTTCCAAGAGGCATTCACAATCGGGCCATCGGCCGCG